>JAHDVN010000320.1:2226-4116 GCA_023384635.1 Thermoanaerobaculia bacterium | reverse complement strand
GACTCCTTCATCACGTCGCCGAGCTGACCGGTGAGGACGAGATCCCCCTTGCCGCGCATCGTGGAGGCCTCGACGAAGAGGATGTCGCCGCCCACCGGGGTGTAGAACATTCCCGTCGCGACGCCCACCTGGTCGGCCTGCGCGGCGCGCTCGGGGTGGACGCGCGGTCGCCCGAGGAGCTCCTTGACCTCGTCCGGCCCGACCCGCACCGACCCGGCCGCGCCGGTGGCGATGCGGCGCGCCACCTTGCGGGCGAGCTTGCCGAGCTCGCGCTCCAGCTGCCGCACCCCGGCCTCCCGGGTGTAGCCCTGGATCACCGCCCCGAGGCTCCCCTCGAGCAGCTCGAGCTCCCCCTCGGCGAGGCCGTTCTCCTCCAGCTGGCGCGGCACGAGGTACTGGCGGGCGATCGCCCGCTTCTCGAGCTCGGTGTAGCCGTTGAACTCGACCACCTCCATCCGGTCAAGGAGCGGCGCCGGGATGCTCTGCAGGTAGTTCGCGGTGGTGATGAAGAGGACCTCGGAGAGGTCGAACGGGACCCCGAGGTAGTGGTCGGTGAAGCTGTCGTTCTGCGCAGGGTCGAGGACCTCGAGCAGCGCGCTCGCCGGGTCTCCCTGGAACGACACGCCGAGCTTGTCGATCTCGTCGAGCAGGAAGACCGGGTTCTTCGTGCCCACCTGCCGCATCCCCTGGATGATCCGGCCCGGCATCGCCCCGACGTAGGTGCGCCGGTGGCCGCGGATGTCCGCCTCGTCGCGGGCCCCACCGAGCGAGATGCGCACGTACTCGCGCCCCATGGCGCGGGCGATCGACTTCGCGATCGAGGTCTTGCCCACTCCCGGCGGGCCGGCGAAGAGGAGGATCGGTCCCTTCCCCGAGCGGCGCCGTGGAGCGCCCGCCTCCCGCGGGGCCTCGGCGCCCGTCTCGGCGGCCGCCTCCCCGGCGGGCGCCTCGACGGCGGCCGGCTCCCCCGGCTCCCTCGCCGCCTCCTCCTCCAGCCGCTGCCGGAGCTTGCGCACGGCGAGGAACTCGACCACCCGGTCCTTGACGTCCTTGAGCCCGTAGTGGTCCTCCTCGAGGATCTCGGAAGCGCGCACGAGGTCGAGAACGTCCTCGCTTCGCTCCCCCCAGGGGAGCTCGGAGATGGTCTCGAGGAAGGTGCGGATGACCTGCGACTCCAGCGACTCCCGGCCGATCCGCTTCAGGCGGCCGAGCTCGCGGTCGACCTCCTGGCGCACGCCCTCGGGCAGCGCCAGCTCCTCGAGCTTCAGCAGCAGGTCGTCGAGGTCCGCGCCGTCGTCCTCCTCGCCGAGCTCCTTCTGGATCGCGCGCAGCTGCTCGCGCAGGTACGCCTCGCGCTGCCGGCCGCCGAGCTCGGCCCGCACCTTGGTGCGGATCTCCTCCTGCGCCTCGAGCACCGAGAGCTGACGCTGCACGTGGACCAGCACCCGCCGCATCCGCTCCTCGACCTCCAGGGTCTCGAGCAGGAGCTGCCGCTCGGCGGTCGTCGCCTCCACGTAGGCGGCGACGAAGTCGGAGAAACGGCCGGGATCGTCGAAGCCGGCGATGAGCCGCTGCAGCGCCTCCTCGGGCATTCCGGAGCGGCGGCCGAGGTCGGTGGCGCGCTCGCGCAGCTCGCGCGAGAGGGCGAGGAAGGCGGGGTCGGAGGGGCGCTCGCTCGCGATCTCGGGCGCCTCCACCGCCGTCGCCCGCAGGTAGCCCTCGTGCTCCTGCAGGCGGACCGCGGTGGCGCGCCGCTCGCCGTGGAGCACCAGCTGGTAGCCGCTCACGCCGCGCTGCACCTGGGAGAGCGCCGCCACCGTGCCCATCTGGTGGAGCAGATCCGGCGGCACCTGGTCGACGTTCTGCCGCTGCGAGAGCACCAGGATCCGG
>JAHDVN010000320.1:0-2216 GCA_023384635.1 Thermoanaerobaculia bacterium | reverse complement strand
TCCGGGTGCGCGAGGGCGGCTTCGATCGCCTTCAGCGTCGCGGGGCGCCCGGCGCCGATCGGCATGGCGATGCCGGGGAAGAGCACCGAGTCGCGCAGGGGCAGGACGGGGAGGGTCTGCAGATCGCTCATTCACACCTCACGAGGGGCCGGGGGACCGGCCGGTCTGCCCGCTACAACCGGCGGCTCGGGAGCGGCATTCCCGGAGTCGGAGGGGAGCGCGGCCGGAGGCGTCGCTCAGCCGGCGCGCTGCCAGAGCAGCACCGCGGTGACGAAGAATCCGATCGCCACCACCGCGATCCGGGCGCGCTCACGGCCGATGCGGCGCGCGAAGTGGGCTCCGAAGTAGCCGCCCGCCACCGCGCCGGCGAGCATCACGAGCGCGAGCGGCCAGATCACGGCGCCGCGCCAGACGAAGTAGCCGGCGGCGAGGCCGTTGATGCAGATGCCGAAGAAGTTCTTCAGGCCGTTCATGGCGTGGATGTCCTGGAGCCCGAGGAATCCCAGGATGACCAGCATGAGGATGCCGATGCCGGCGCCGAAGTAGCCGCCGTAGACGGCGACGGCGAACTGGCAGACGGTGGCGAGCAGCAGGCGGTCGGCGAGGCGGGGGACGGGCGCGGTGGTCGCGTCGGTGGCGCCCTCGCGCCGGCGGGAGGTGACGACCTGGAAGAGGAAGAGCAGTGTCGCGAAGAGCACCAGCCAGGGGGCGAGGGCGGCGAACGTGCGCTCCGGGGTGGCGAGCAGGAGCACCGACCCGAGGGCGCCGCCGAGGAGGCTCGGCAGGAGCAGGGTGCGCAGCCAGGCGCGGTGGGTCGCCACCTCCCTTCGGTAGCCGGCGAGGCTGGCGGCGGCACCGGGCAGGAGCGCCACGGTGGAGGTGGCGTTGGCCTGGATCGCCGGCACGCCGAGGAGGATGAGGGTGGGGAAGGTGAGGATCGTGCCGCCGCCCGCCAGCGCGTTCATGAAGCCGCCGCCGGCGGCGCTGGCGGCGAGCGCGAGCAGCTGCCAGGCGGTCATCGTCCGCCCGGGCCCCCGCCGAGGGCGGCCGCGGGGGCCGGGGCGGGGAGGGTCTCCCGGCGCCTCATCCGACCCGGAAGAGGAAGTGGAGCGTACCGAGCTGGAGCTGGTCGCCGTCCGCGAGGCGGCGCTCGCTCACCCGCTCGCCGTTGACCAGGGTGCCGTTCTCCGACCCGAGGTCGGTCACCGCGTAGGCGCCGTCCGGCTGCAGGTCGATCCGGGCGTGGCGCCGCGAGAGGGCGGCGTGCGGGATCCGCACCTGGCACTCGAAGGTGCGGCCGACCAGGGTGGTGGGACCGAGCAGGTACTCCTCCTCGTAGCCGGGCTCCTGACAGACGATCCGCGCCGGCGGGATCATCAGCGTGGCGGTGTTGCTGCCGGCGATCGACCCCTCCGCCGCCCGCCGCGGCAGGATCACCGTGCCGTCCTCCTCGACCTCGGGCTCGGGAGCCATGGGTTCGAAGGAGGCTGCGGGAGACGCCGCGAAGGGCCGCGTGATCCCCTCGGCGTCGGTGGCGGGCAGCGTTTCGAGGCCGGCGGCGGCCAGGGCGGACGCGGCCGCCGGGATCTCCGGGGGTGCGGGAGGCTCGAGGAGAGGCGGCGGCTCGGTCGGGGCCGCGGGGAGCTCGAGCTCGGCATCGTCGCGGACCGCGGCGAGAAAGCGGGCGCGGAGCGCTTCGGCCTCGGCAAGCGCGCCTTCGCGCTCGCGGAGAGCGGTCTCCACCTCTTCGAGGCGCGCCGCGAACGCCGCTTCGTCGAGCTCGCCCACCTCGTGCCGCACCTCCTGCTCCTCGCGGTCGAGGCGTGCCGTGGCGAGCTCCGCGGCGAGGGTCTCCTGCACCGCCGCGAGGCTCCGGAACGCGTGCGCCGCCCGCTCCTTGAGGGGACGCGCCTGCTCGGCGAGCTCCGCCAGACGGCTGCGGTAGTCGCCCTCGACGCGGGCGAAGACGGACGGGGAGGTCTCGGCGCGCCGCTGCTCGAGGCGGTCGAGGCGCGCGAGGAGCGTCTCCTCCTCCTCCTTGATGCGGACGAGGTCGTCGAGCGTGGCGGTGTCGATGGCTGTCAGGCGGTCCATGGCTCCCCTCCCGGGCACGGTCTCCCGCGGCGTGGCGTCGATTCTAGCCCCGCGACCTCCCGGCGCCGGACCCCTCTAAGGGAGGAAGCGGCTGCTCTCCCCGGGGGAGGGGAGGGGGCACC
>JAHDVN010000319.1:2680-4116 GCA_023384635.1 Thermoanaerobaculia bacterium | reverse complement strand
CCGGGAAGGGGGCACCACGTCGGGCCTCACCCGGCTGCTACCGCCACCCCGCGGCGGGGCCGCGGCGGGATGGCGCAGGGCTCAGGAAGTGGACGCGCGGCGGCGGCCGAGCAGCAGGCCCGCGCCGACCACGCTCCAGCCGGCCACGATCCCGACCGTGGCGAGGAAGGCCGGGTTGTTCGCGTACGGGCCGAGGCGCAGGAGCGCGGTGAGCAGGTAGCCGCCCACCGAGGCGGCGACGCCGAGGGCCACGAGGGCGCGGCCGGCCCGCGGCACGAACATACCGCAGGCGAGCGGGAGGAAGGCGCCCGTGAAGAGGAGATAGACGCCGTACTGAGCGAAGATCGCGACCGAGCCGCCGGTCGGGTGCTCGAGCTGCCAGAGGGCGAGCGCCACCACGGCGCCCCCGAGGAGCACGAGCCCGGCGCGACCGAAGCGGAGTGCCCCCCCCTCGGCCCCCTCCTTGCGCAGGAGCGGATAGACGTCCACCGAGAGGATCGCGGAGAGAGCGAGGAGGATCCCTTCGAGCGTCGAGAGCCCCGCGCAGAGCATGCCGACCGACACCAGCACCTGGAGCGCCGGCGAGAAGCTGCTCGCGATCCAGGCCGGAATCACCCGGTCGATCGGCAGCGCCTGCTCGAGGGCGAGGCGCGCCCAGAAGCCGGTCAGGAGCACCGAGGAGAAGGCGATGCCGCAGCCGATCGCCGCGCCGAGGAAGCGGCGCATGTCCCGGGACTCGCGCAGGTAGAGGGCCTTGCCGAGGATGTGCGGCTGGCAGACGATCGCGAGGCCGACCAGGAAGTTGCAGAAGAAGACCTCGAAGACGCTGCGGAAGTAGGGGGAGGCGGGATTGACCGGGCGCGCCAGGTTCGGGTCGATCGCGGCCAGGCGGGCGAGCAGGCCGGGCTCGCCGCCGAGGAGCGGCAGCCCCTTGCCGATCAGCAGCAGGGCCACCACCACCATGATCGACGCCTGCACCGCGTTCGTCCAGGCGTGGCCCGTGGCGCCGCCGACGATCACGCCGCCGACGGCCACCAGCACGAGGGCGAACGCCACCAGCGCGGGCGGCTGGCCGAGCAGATGGCCGAGCACCAGCGCGAGGGCGACCACGATCAGGGTCGCGAAGGCGACGAGGCCGAGCGAGAGCACGGCGAACGCCGCGCGCATCCCCGGCGAGCCGTAGCGCGCGCCGATCCACTGCGGCACGGTGAGCGCCTGCACGCGCGCCCCCTGCTCGCGGAAGCGGGGGGCGAGGAGCAGGAGGCCGAGGGTGATGCCGAGCGCCGCCGCCACGCCGTAGCCGAGCAGCGCTGAGAGACCGAAAGCGTGGACGAGCCCGGGGTTGATGACGAAGGTCGCGACGCTCGTCAGCTGCGCCGCGAGCGAGAGGCCGACCACGGTCGCCGGGAGCGAGCGCCCGCCGATCGCGTAGCCGG
>JAHDVN010000319.1:263-2670 GCA_023384635.1 Thermoanaerobaculia bacterium | reverse complement strand
GGGGGTTTGCGCCCCGGGCCCCCCCCCCCCGCCCGGGGGCCCGCGCCCCCCCGCCCCCCCCGGGGGGCCGGCCGCCCCCCCCCGCCGATCGCGTAGCCGGCGAGCGAGCCCGAGCCGCGGGCTCCCCGCAGCGCCAGCCCGGCGGTGACCGCGAAGTAGAGGGCGACGGCGATCCAGCCGAGCAGGACCGGGCTCATCGCGGGCTGGGAGTCGAGGCGGACCGGCTCATCGTGCGCCGAGGGACAGTATCACGCCGGAATCCCCGGACGCTGCCGGTGGCGCCGGATGGTAGGGTGACCCGAGGAGGTGCCCATGAGCGCGACCGACGACGGCGGCTTCGGAGGCCGCCGCATCGAGTTTCCCGGGGTGCACCGCGACTGGCGCGCGGCCCTCGACCGTCTCCCCCTGCGCCCGATCATCCTCGCCGTGCTCGCGCTGGTCGCCGCTTTCGGCTCGGTCTACACCGTCGACCCGGAGGAGACCGGCGTCGTGCAGCGCTTCGGCGCCTACGTGCGCGAGGCGCCGCCGGGGCTCAACTTCAAGCTGCCGCTGGGCGTCGAGACCGTGGTCAAGGTGCCGGTCGAACGGCAGCTCAAGGAGGAGTTCGGCTTCCGCACCGTTCGCACCGAGGGGCGCACCGAGGCGCGCACCGAGTACTCCGGCCGCAGCTTCGACGATGAGTCGCTCATGCTCACCGGCGACCTCAACATCGCCGACGTCGAGTGGGTGGTGCAGTACCGGATCGTCGACGCCTACGACTACCTCTTCCGGGTGCGCAACGTGCGCGAGACGTTCCGCGCCATGACCGAGGCGGTGGTGCGCGAGGCGGTCGGCGACCGCACGGTGAACGAGGTCCTCACCGTCGGCCGCCAGGAGATCGCGACCCTCGTCGAGGAGGGGCTCCAGGCGCTCTGCGACCAGTACGAGACCGGCCTGAAGGTCGAGCAGGTGGTGCTCCAGAACGTGAACCCTCCCGAGGCGGTCAAGGCCTCGTTCAATGCCGTCAACCAGGCGCAGCAGGAGCGCGAGGAGCGGATCAACACCGCGCAGCGCGAGTACAACCAGGTCATCCCGCGCGCCCAGGGCGAGGCGCAGCAGACGGTCGAGCGGGCCGAGGGGTACGCCCTCGACCGAGTGAACCGCGCCGAGGGGGACGCCGCCCGCTTCACCGCCCTCTTCGAGGAGTACCGCAAGGCACCGGAGGTGACCCGCAAGCGGATCTACCTCGAGACCCTGGGGCGCGTGCTGCCGAAGGCGGGCCGGAAGGTGGTGGTGGACGAGGAGGTCCGGGGCCTGCTCCCGCTCCTGAACCTGGACGGCGTGCGGCCGGCGGCGGCCGCCGCCCAGGAGGGCGGACGATGAACCCGCGGCTGCTGCTCGCCGCCGTCGTGCTCGGCGCCATCGCGCTCTCCGGCCTCGTCTACGTGGTCGACGAGGCCGAGCAGGTGATCCGCACGCAGTTCGGCCGCCCGGTCGGCGACCCGGTCACCACCCCCGGGCTCCACTTCAAGGTGCCGCTCATCCAGAAGGTCCACCGCTTCGAGAAGCGCTTCCTCGAGTGGGACGGCGAGGCCAACCAGCTGCCCACCCGCGACAAGCGCTTCATCTGGGTCGACACCTACGCCCGCTGGCGAATCAGCGACCCGCTCAAGTTCTTCCAGCGCCTCAAGGACGAACGCGGCGCCCAGACCCGGCTCGACGACATCCTCGACGGCGAGACCCGCAACGCCATCGCCAACCACGACCTCGTCGAGGTGGTCCGCACCACGAACCGCACGCCCGAGGTGGACGAGTCGCAGACCGAGGAGGAACGGGTGGTCCTCGAGACGATCGTCGACGGGCGGGAGAAGATTCGGCTCGAGATCCTCGCCAAGGCGCAGGCGCGCACCGGCGACCTCGGCATCGAGATCCTCGACGTGCGCCTGAAGCGGATCAACTACGTCGCCGAGGTCCAGGCCAAGGTCTTCGACCGGATGATCGCCGAGCGCGAGCGGATCGCCGCCCGCTTCCGCTCCCAGGGCGAGGGGGAGGCGCTGCGCATCCAGGGCGAGCGGGAGCGCGACCTGAAGCGGATCGGCTCGGAGGCGTACCGCGCGGCCGAGGAGATCCGCGGCCGCGCCGACGCCGCCGCCACGGAGATCTACGCCCGCGCCTACAACCGCTCGCGCGAGTCCCAGAGCTTCTACGAGTTCCTGAAGACGATGGAGACCCTGGAGGCGACGGTCGATCCCGAGACGGTGCTCGTCCTCTCCTCCGAGAGCGACTTCTACGGCTTCCTGAAGCGGAGCGCGGGCCCGTAGCCCCCCCCCCCCCCCCCGGGGGGGGGGGGCCCCCGCCCCCCACCCCCACCCCCCCCCCCCCCGGGGGGGGGCGCCGGGAAACCCCCCCCCCCCCCCCGGCCCCCACC
>JAHDVN010000319.1:0-253 GCA_023384635.1 Thermoanaerobaculia bacterium | reverse complement strand
CGTAGCCCCCCTCCCCCCCCCCGGGGGGGGCTCCCGCGCCCTCTCCTCTCCCCGCGGCCGCCAGGGGGAGAGGACCGGGATCTCCCCTCCTCCCCCGAGTCGCCTCTTCGCGGTGCTAGAGTTCCGGGTCAGCCACCCAGAAAGGGGAGACCATGAGGGAATCTCGCAGCCGGCGAACCCTGGTTCTCGTCGTGGGGGCCGGCCTCGCGACCCCCCGACCGACCAAAGCCCCACCTCCAGCAGACCGTCCCGA
>JAHDVN010000318.1 GCA_023384635.1 Thermoanaerobaculia bacterium | reverse complement strand
CGTCGATCGCCCCGTCGAGCCCCGCCTCGCGGCGCGCCGCGGCGAGCACCCGCTCCTTGAGCAGGGTCTCGACCCGCAGCCGCAGCTGCTCCACGCGCCGCGACCGCAGGGCGCCGGACGCCTCGAGGTACTCCCGGTGCCGCAGCACCGCCGCGAGCAGCTCGGCGATTCCCTCGCCGCGGCTGGCCACGGTGCGCAGGATCGGCGGCAGCCACTCGGGGTGCTCGCCGGCGAGCGCCAGCATCATCTCCAGGTCGCGCGCCGCGCGCTCCGCCCCGTCGCGGTCGGCCTTGTTGATCACGAACAGGTCGGCGACCTCGAGGATCCCCGCCTTGATCGCCTGGATGTCGTCGCCGAGCCCGGGGACCGTGACCACGACCACGGTGTCCACCGTGCGCACCACGTCCACCTCGTCCTGGCCCACCCCCACCGTCTCGACCAGCACCCAGTCGAAGCCGGCGGCGTCGAGCAGGTCGACGGCGTCGCGCGTGGCACGCGCCAGGCCGCCGAGCGCGCCGCGGGTCGCCATCGAGCGGATGAAGACGCCCGGGTCGGTGGCGAGCCCCTGCATGCGGATCCGGTCGCCGAGCAGAGCCCCGCCCGAGACCGGGCTCGAGGGATCGACGCAGAGGATCCCCACCGTCTCGCCGCGCGCCCGGCAGGCCTGGGCGAGGCGGTCGACGAGGGTGCTCTTGCCCGCCCCCGGCGGGCCGGTGATCCCCACCACGCGGGCGCGTCCCACGTGGGCGTGGAGCCGCCGCACGAGGCCCCCGGCCGGCTCGCCGCCCGCCTCCAGCACGGAGAGGCCGCGCGCCACCGGCCGCCCCTGGCGGGCCAGGATCCCCGGCAGCAGGGCGTCGGGATCGGGCCCGCGGCTCATGCCGTCTCGGCCAGGAGCTGGCGGGCGATCACCAGGCGCTGGATCTCGCTCGTCCCCTCGCCGATGGTGCAGATCTTGGCGTCGCGGAAGAACTTCTCCGCGCGGTAGTCCTTGATCAGGCCGTAGCCGCCGTGGATCTGGACCCCGCGCTCGGAGCAGAAGACCGCCGTCTCGCCGGTCAGGAGCTTGGCCTCCGAGGCGAGGCGCGTGACCTTGCCGGTGCGGTCCATCTCGGCGGCGGCGGCGAAGGTCAGGGTCTCCGCCGCGGCGATGCGGGTCGCCATCTCGGCGAGCGTGAAGCGGATCGCCTGGAACTCCGCGATCGGCCGCCCGAACTGCTCGCGCTCCTTGGCGTAGGCGAGCGCCGTCTCGTAGGCGCCGATTGCAGTGCCCAGGCCGAGGGCGGCGATCGAGATCCGCCCGCCGTCGAGCACCGCGAGCGCCTGCTTGAACCCCTCGCCGCGCCTGCCGAGCAGGTTCTCGTCCGGCAGGAAGCAGTCCTCGAAGATCACCTCGGCGGTGTCGGAGGCGCGGATCCCGAGCTTGTTCTCCTTCTTGCCGGCGCGGAACCCGGGGGTGCCGCGATCGACGGCGAAGGCCGACATCCGGCGGCCGCGCGGCGCGTCGGGGTCGGTCACCGCCATCACCACCATCACGTCCCCCACCGAGCCGTGGGTGCAGAAGACCTTCGAGCCGTCGAGCCGCCAGCCGCCCGGCACCTTCTCCGCCCGCGTGCGCCCGGCGGCGGCGTCCGAGCCGGCGCCCGCCTCGGTCAGGCCCCAGGCGCCGATCTTCTCGCCGCGGGCGAGCGGCGTGACCCAGCGGCGCCGCTGCTCGGCGCTGCCGAACTTGTGGATGTGGTTCGTGCAGAGCGAGTTGTGGGCGGCGACGCTGATCCCGACCGACGGGTCGACCTTCGAGAGCTCCGTGACCACCAGCACGTAGTCGACGTAGCCCAGGCCGGCGCCGCCGAGCTCCTCGGGGAAGATCACCCCCAGGAAACCGAGCTCGCCCGCCTTGCGCATGACTTCGCGCGGGAAGCGCTGGGCCTCGTCGGTCTCCTCGACGATCGGGTCGACCTCGCGCCGGGCGAACTCCCGGGCGGTCTGCTGCACGGCGATCTGCTCGGGGCTGAGAGAGAAGTCCAAGGTCGGTTCCTCCGGAACGGCGGCGGGCCCTCGAATGGTACCCGAGGGCCCCGGGGGCGGCAATTGCCCCGCCGGCTCAGCGCGGCGCCGGAGCCGCGGGCCGCGCCGGCGGCCAGCGCTCGACGCGGATGCCGCTGTAGTAGTGCTGCAGGATCGCGCGGTGGTCGTGCCCCCGGCGCGCCATGCCGAACGAGCCCACCTGGCAGAGCCCGACGCCGTGCCCCCAGCCCCGGCCGGTGAACTGCCAGCCGGCCGGCCGGCCCTCGGGGGTGAGCCGGCGGGCCGTGAACCAGGTGTCGGGCAGGTCGAACGTCCAGCGCACCGCGAGGCCGTCGACGTCCACCGTCTGCCCGTCGGCGCCGTGGAGGCGCAGCCGCCCCACCCGCCCCGAGCTCCCGCGCTGGAGCAGCTCGAAGCGCGCCAGCTCGAAGCCCGGGTAGCGGGCGCGCACCAGGCGGGCCAGCTCCTCGTCGCTGCGGAACCGCTTCCACGAGGCGCGCGGGCTGGTGCGGTCGAAGGCCGCCCCGTCCGGGTCGACCTGGTGCACGAGGGCGAGGAGCCGCTCGCCGTCCAGGAAGAGCCGGAGCCGGTCCCCGGGGAGCAGGGCGAGCGGCCCGGAGACCGCGCCGAGGCCGGAGTCGCGGAAGGTGGCGAGGGTGCCGGGAACGGCGAACACGCGGTCCTCGCCGTCGAGGCGGAGCCGCAGGCGCCCCTCCCGCAGGTCGAGCAGCGTGCCGTCGAGCTGCTCGACGGCGCGCAGGTAGAGCGCGAGCCGCAGCAACAGCTCCTCTCCCTCGGCCTCTCCCAGGGCGCCCGCCCCGTCGCCGGCGAGGAGCCCGCTCTTGACGAGGTAGGCCGCGAGGTCGATCTCGGCCGCGGTCCAGCCGGCCGGCGGGCTCGCCAGCAGGTAGGCGACGTCCTCGCGCGCGAGGAAGAGGCGGGCGTCGGCCGCGAGATCGAAGAGCGAGCCGAGGAAGCGCACCACCTCGCGGCGCGCCAGCGAGGCCAGGCGGTCCTCGCCCACCGCCCCGCCGGCCCGGGCCGCGAGGGCGCGAAGCCGCGCCTCGAAGGCGGGCGCTCCCGCCGCGCCGGCCGGCGGCGGCAGCAGCCGCGCCGTGAGGCCGCGCGGGAACGGCGTGCCCGCCGCGAGGTCGCCGGCGATCCGCGACACCCCGCCCTCGAGGCAGGGGACGCCGCGCAGGTAGCTGGCGCGCTTCAGCGGGAAGACCACCTCCACGTTCTCGGTGTGACCGCCGCAGGTCGAGCTGTAGAGGGCGTCGATCGAGCGGCCGTCGAAGAGCGCGACCTCGCCGGCGGTCTCGGCGATCGCGCGATCGGAGAGGGGGTGCTCGTCCTCGACCCCGCCGTAGACCTGGCAGCGCGGCGTGGCGCAGATGTCGTACCCCTCGTCGCGGAACTCCCCGAGGTTCGCCACCGCGTAGGTGCGCGCCGCCACCGCCTGGGCCTTGAGCGCCTCGAGCTCGTCGAAGACCGCCGGTCCCATCTCGCGCGGCACCACGCCGCGCAGGTACTGCTCCAGCGGCAGCTCGTTGACCACGTTGAGCAGGCCGCGCTCGTTGAGGAAGACCTCGATCCGCCCCCGGTAGCGCCGCCCCTCGACGCGGATCGCCCCGTCGGCCGCCGAGTCGAAGACGAGCGCGCGGCCGGCCACCGTCCAGCTGCGGCCGCGCTGCGTGACGCGCAGCGCCGGCTCGCGGAGCCCGCCCCCCTCGGCCACCACCCAGGCGCCGGTGACCCCGCTCTGGGCGAGCCGCCGCCCCTCCCGCTCGGCCTCCTCGCGCGTCGCGTAGCGCCCGACCCGCACGCGGTAGAGGTCGATCCGCGGATCGAAGCGGGCGTCGGCCGGAGCTCCCGCGAGGGCGCCGGTCCGCGTGGCGAGGCCGCGCGCCTGCTGCTCGTCCTTGAGCGCCCCGACCTGGAGCCGGAAGTACGACGAGCCGACCGCCGCCGGGGCCGGCTCCACGCGCACCGGCGCCATCGCCGAGAGCGTCTGCCCGCCGCCGAGCTCCGCGCGCGCCTCGCCGTCGCAGCAGGGGACGGTCACGGCGGGGAGGTCGGTGGCGAGGCCCACCCGGATGA
>JAHDVN010000317.1 GCA_023384635.1 Thermoanaerobaculia bacterium | reverse complement strand
CCGCCCCCCGCCTGGGGGGGGACGCCCGCCGCGACGCGCCCGGCGAGGCCGCGCCGCCTGAGCAGGAGGGGCAGCCGCTCGTCCCAGTTGCTCACCACCGCCAACCGCACGCCCTTCGCGGCGAGCGCCGCGAGGGTCTCGGGCACCTCGGGGAAGAGCCGCCACGTCTCCGGCTCGGCAAAGCGGTCGAAAAGCTCGGCCGCCGCCGTGCGGGCGGGCGGCTCCGTTCCCGCGAGCTCGCAGACGCGCGCGAGGAACTCCCGCCAGAAGCCGCGCGCGCCCTCCGGATGGGCGCCGAAGCGGTCGCGCGCGCGCGGCACCTCGCGGCCGAGCTCCTGCCAGACCATCGGCACCGCGCGGCGGACCACGTCGGGCGGAAGCGCGATCCCGTGGCGCGCCAGCACCTCGGCGTAGATCTCGCCCAGGCGCGGAGCGTCCACGAGCGTGTGCGTGACGTCGAGGGTGACGGCTACGGCGCGCATCGCTCCGGCTGCAGGGCGAGGTGGTGGAAGGCCGCGATCACCAGCGCATGGGTGATCTCGCCGGAGGCGATCAGGGTGGGGATCTCGCCGAGCGTCCGCAGTACGACCTCGATCTCCTCCTCGCCGTCCCCGCGCGGCTCGCCCGCCCACTCGAGGTCGGTGGCGAGCCAGGTGCCGCAGCGGTTGGTGAGGAAGGCGGGGTTCGGGTGGACCTCGCCGAGGCGCCGCCAGCACCGGGCGAGGTAGCCGGTCTCCTCGCGGAGCTCGCGCTCGGCCGCGGCGCGCTCGCTCTCCCCCTCGACCATGCCGCCGGGGATCTCGAGGGTCGGCGCCGCGATCCCGAAGCGCCACTGGCGGACCAGCACCACCTCGCCGCCCGGGAGCAGCGGGATCACGTTCACCCAGTCCGGGGCACGGAGCACCATCGCCTCGCGGCGGTCGTCGCCGGCGGCGAGGTGGTGCCGCTCGAGCGCGAAGAGGCGGTGGCGGAGGAGCTCCTCGACCCGGTCGGGCTGCCAGCGTCGCATCCGCGGAGCATACTGCGCGGCACCGCGCGGGCCGGGCGTGCGATCCGGGCTAAGCTCCCGCCGTGCGACCGCTCCTGCGCCCTCCCCTGCGCCCAGTCGCCTCCGGCCTGCTCATCTCCTGCTGGATGGCGCTCCTCTTCCTCGGGGTGACCGGGGGCGGCGCGGTCCACCTGCTCCTCGCCGGCGGCCTTCTCCTCTTCCCCTGGCGCGAGCTGCGCTCCCCGCCGCCGGGCGACGAGGCGGGCTAGTCGTCCTCGCCGGGGGCCGGCGGAGCCGGTCCCCGCCAGAGGCGCACGAGCCGCTCGACGGTGGCGAACGCCGTGCCGGCGAGGATCGTCACCGCCACGCCGACGATCCCCGAGAGCGACCAGGGGAAGCCGCGCAGGAAGTGCAGCGCCGCGGCGGCGAGGAGCCCCGCCGCCACTGCCACCAGAGTGCGGACGATCATGCGCCCTCCCAGCGCCGCACCGGGTTCGCGAGGATGCCCACGCCGCCCACTTCGACCTCGATCCGGTCGCCGTCGGCGAGCGGACCGACACCGGCCGGGGTGCCGGTGAGCAGGAGGTCGCCGGGCAGGAGCGTCATCATCCGCGAGACGTAGACCAGCAGCTCGACCAGACCCCACTCCATCTCGTCCGTCGACCCACGCTGGCGCTCCTCGCCGTTGACGCGCGTCACCACGGTGAGCGGCCCGTCCGGCGGGCCGAGGCGGATCGCCGGCCCGAGCGGGCAGAAGGTGTCGAACGACTTGCCGCGCGCGAAAGTGGCATCTTTCCGCTGCAGGTCGCGCGCCGTCACGTCGCAGGCGCAGGTGACGCCGAAGAGCCCCGCGCGGGCCTCCTCCTCGCTCGCCCGCTGCAGCCGCCGGCCGACCACGACCGCGATCTCCCCCTCGTACTCGACCCGCTCGCTCTCCGGCGGCAGGATCACCGCCGCCCCGTGGCCGATCAACGAGGTCGGGGCCTTGAGGAAGAGGAGCGGCTCGGGCGGCATCGGATTGCCGAGCTCGGCGGCGTGCTCGCGGTAGTTGCGGCCGATGCCGACGATCTTGCCCGGGTGCGCGGGGGGGGCGAGCGGCACCGCCGAGAGGTCGACCGGACGCCCGAGCTCCCAGCGCTCGGGCGGCACCGAGAACGGATCGGAGAGGAGGATGCGGGCCGCGGCCGGGCTCTCCCCGGCGGCGAGCCGGCCCGCGGCGCCGTAGCGGTAGAGGAACATGGCGTCAGTCTACGCGAGCGGGCGACGCGGGCGTGTCACTCCGGCTCTCCTCGCGGCCGAGGGCGAGGGCCCGGCGGGCGCGCGAGGAGAGCGGGGTGACCACGAGGCCGCCGGTGAGGTCGTGCACGTCGACGTAGATCTCGGTCGAGTAGACCGCGGTCAGGCGCGCGTAGGTGAGCACCTCGGCGGTCGGCCCGCACGCCGCGAGCCGCCCCTCGTGGAGGAGCAGCACGCGGTCGCAGTACTCGGCCGCGAGGTTGAGGTCGTGGAAGACGGAGACCACCGCCGTCCCGGCGGCGGCGACCTCGCGCAGGCGGTCGCAGAGCTCGACCTGGAAGCGCAGGTCGAGGGCCGAGACCGCCTCGTCGAGGAGCAGCACGCGCGGCTCCTGGGCGAGCGCGCGGGCGAAGAGGACGCGCTGCCGCTCGCCGGCCGAGAGCTCGGCGAGGAGCCGCCCGGCGAGCCCCTCGGCGCCGCAGCGGGCGAGCGCCGCGCGGGCCAGCGCGAACACCCCCACCGACTCGAAATCCAATCCCCCGAAGTGCGGATGGAGCCCGATAAGCAACACCAAGAGGGCGGTGAAACGGAACACCACGCGCGCCTCCTGCGGCACCACCGCCACCGTCCGCGCGAGCTCGCGGCGCGGGGTGGCGCGCACCTCCCGACCGAGCACCCGGGCCGAGCCCGAGTAGCGCGGCAGCACGCCGCTGAGCACCCGCACCAGGCTCGTCTTGCCGGAGCCGTTCGGCCCCAGCAGGCCGACCACCTCGCCCTCGGCGATCGCGGCCGTCAGGTCGCGGAGCACCTCGCGCTCGCCATAGCGCGCGCCGAGGCCGGCGAGCTCGATCGCGGCCGGCCGCACGGCCTCAGCCAAGGGGCGCCTCCCGGGCGCGGCGCCGCAGCAGCCAGAGGAAGAACGGCCCGCCGAGCAGCGCGGTGAGCACCCCCACCGGCAGCTCGTTGGGCACGAGCAGCGTGCGCGCCGCGAGGTCGGCCAGCACCAGGAACGCCCCGCCGCCGAGGAACGCCGCCGGCAGCAGGAGGCGGTGGTCGGGGCCGGCGGCGAGGCGCAGCAGGTGCGGCAGCAGCAGGCCGACGAAGCCGATCGGCCCGGCGGCGGCGACCGCCACCGCGGTGAGGAGCGAGGCCCAGCCGAAGGTGGCGCGCTTCAACCGCTCGAGGTCGACCCCGAGCTGCGCCGCCGCCTCCTCGCCGAGCGCGAGCGCATTGTAGTCGCGCGCCCGGGCGGCGAGCGCCAGCGTCGCGACGAGCGTCGCGCCGGCGGCGAGGGCGAGCGCGCGCGGCGCCGGGCTCGCGAGCCGGCCCATCAGGTAGAAGACGATGGCGTGCAGCTGCTCGGCGGAGGCGACGCTCTGCAGGAAGAAGATGAGCGCAGCGCTGAAGGCGTTGAGCACCGCCCCGGTGAGGAGCAGCGCGTAGAGGTCGAGCCGCCCGCGGTGGGTCGCCAGCCGCTCGACCAGGAGGAGGGCCGCGAGCGCCCCGGCGAAGGCGGCGAGCGGCACGACGCGCGCCCCCGCTGCCCCGGCCACCGCTACCGCCGCGACCCCGCCGAGGCTCGCGCCGCCGGCGATCCCGAGCAGGTACGGGTCGGCCAGCGGGTTGCGGAAGAGCCCCTGGAGCGCCGCCCCGGCCACCGCCAGGCCGCCGCCGAGCAGCGCCGCCAGGAGCACCCGCGGCAGGCGGACCTCGAGCAGCACGACCCGCGCCGCCGCGTCCCCGGAGGCGAGCGCCCCCCAGCCGAGGCCGCTCGCGCCGAGGGTGGCGCCGGCCGCGACCGCGAGGGCGAGCAGCAGGCCGAGCGCAGCGAGCCAGGCGCCGGCGCGGCGGGCGGTGAGGGGCGGGCGGGCGCGGCGCACGGTGGTTCTCAGTCTTCCCCCGGCG
>JAHDVN010000316.1 GCA_023384635.1 Thermoanaerobaculia bacterium | reverse complement strand
GGCGCGGCCGGTCGGGCCGGCGGCAGCACGACCCGCCGGATCGGCTCGGCCGGGGCGGGAGCGGGCTCGGGAGTCGCCGGCGCCTCGGGCTCGGGAGCTCCCGGAGCCGCTGGCGGCTCGGCCGGCGGCTCGGCGACGGCGGGCGCCGGCGCCTCGGCCGGAGCCGGCGCCGCGATCTCGGGCTCCGGCGGCGCCTCCTCGGGCAGCGGCATCGCGGGCCGCTCCGAGGGAGGCAGCGTCTTGATCGCGCCGTCCGCCCTCTGGATGATCGTGCGCGGCCGTGCGGGGCGCAGCGGGTTGACCTGGGGGCGCCGGGCCGGGGCCGCGGGAGCGGGCGCGGCAGCGGGGGCGGGCGCGCCGTCCGGCGCGCTGTCGTCCATGATCACCTCGCGCGGCGAGGGCAGCTTCTTGCCCTGCAGGATCGCTTGGATGACGTCGGTGTCGATGCCGGCGTCGTCCCCCTCGATCCGCACGCCGATGGACCGCAGCTTGAAGACGAGGTCCTGGGCGGGGATCCCCATCATCTTCGCCAGGTCCTGGACTCGAATCTTTCCCATGCTTCACTCTCTCCTGCGGCGCGCGGTCCCTAGGCCTGCCCGTGGGGGCCTCAACCCTCGGAGCGCTCCCCTTCGGGGGTCTCGTCCGTGGCTTCGGTCTCCCCGTCGGGACCGGGCTGGGTGAGCGACTTCTGCCGCTCGCTTTCCTGGAACGCCTTGCTCAGGGCCGCCAGGAAATCCTGGTCGGAGATGGTGCTGGAGCTCGGCTGCTCGGCGGCGGCGACCAGGTCGGCCACCACGTCGCCCGCCTCGGGCGTCGCGTCCAGCTCGGCGATCCGCTCCGCCGCGTGGGCGAGCAGCCGCCCGGCGAGCTCGGCGTCGACCCCCTCGATCTCCTCGAGATCCTCGGCCGTCGCCTCCGCCACCGCCCGCACGGTGCCGAGGCCGGAGTCGCGCAGCGCCTGGGCCGTCTCCTCGGGCATCCCGTCGAAGGCCGAGAAGTCGACCTCCTCGTCCGGCGGCGGGGCGCTGGCCGCGAGCTCGGTCTGGAGCAGGCGGGCCAGGGCGTCGGCCACCTCGCCCTTCACGTCGCTCTCGCTCTTGATGTCGATGCGCGAGCCGATGAGCTCGGAGGCGAGGCGCACGTTCTGGCCGCGCTTGCCGATCGCGAGCGCCAGCTGCTCGTCTTCGACGATGACGTCGAGGTGCGGCGTGGTCGCCTGGTGGTGCACCGAGACGCGCGTGATCTTGGCCGGCGCGAGCGCGCTCTGGGCGAAGGTCACGAGGTCGTCGCTGTACTCGATGATGTCGATCTTCTCGCCCCGGAGCTCGCGGATGATCGCCTGCACGCGCGAGCCCTTCATGCCGACGCAGGCGCCGACCGGGTCGACGTCCCGCTCCCGGCTGTAGACCGCGACCTTGGCCCGCTCGCCGGCGGCGCGCACCGCGTTCTTGATCACCACGGTGCCGTCGTAGATCTCCGGCACCTCCATCTCGAAGAGCTTGATCAGGAGCTGGGTGCTGGTGCGGGAGAGCACCACCTGCGGCCCCTTGGGCTGCTTGTGCACCTCGTGGATGACGGCGCGGATCCGCTCGCCCTGGCTGTAGCGCTCGCTGCGCGACTGGTGATCGCGCGCCACGATCGCCTCGGTGCGGCCGAGGTCGACGATCATGTCGCCGCGCTCGAAGCGCTTGACCGTGCCGTTGACGATCTCGCCGACGCGGTCGATGTACTCGTTGTAGATCTTCTCGCGCTCGGCCTCGCGCACCCGCTGGTAGAGAACCTGCTTGGCCGACTGCGCGGCGATCCGGCCCAGTCCCTCGGTGGAGACCGGGAGCAGGATCTCGTCGCCCGCCACCGCCCCGGGACGGTGATCCTGGGCCTCCTCGACCGACCACTCGGCGACCGGGTCGACGACCTCCTCGACCACCTGCTTGACGATGAAGGCCTCGAACTTGCCGGTCTCGCGGTCCATGTGGGCGCGCACCGGTTCCTTGATCCGGTGCTGCTTCTTGGCCGCCGAGGCCATCGCGTCCTCGAGCGCCGCGACCCAGCGCTCGAAGTCGATGTCCTTCTCGCGCGCCGCCTGTCGCAGCATCTCGGTGAGGTTGATCTCGGGAGTCTGTGCCTGCTGGGCCATTTCCGTTTCTCTCTGACGGTTCCTACAGTTCGATCTCGAGCCGCGCCGTCTGCACGGACGCGAGCGGGATGGCGAGCGGCTCGCCGCCCTCGGCCTCGGACACGCGCAGCACCACCGTCGCCGCATCGTCGTCGCCGGCCAGCGCCTCGAGGCGGCCCACCACCGTGCGCCGCCGCGCCACCTCGCCCTCCGGGCGGTAGGTGACGCGCACCAGCCGGCCGGCGAAGCGCCGGTAGTCGCGCGGGCGGTAGAGCTGCCGATCCAGACCCGGCGAGCTCACCTCGAGCGTGTAGCGGGAGGCTCCGAAGCCGGCGACGTCGAGCAGGGCGGAGGCCTGTCGCGAGACGAGCTCGCAGTGCTCGAGCGTGACCCCCTCCGGCCGGTCGATGAAGAGCCGGAGAACGCCACCCTTGAACTCGCAGTGCACGAGCTCGCAGCCGCTCGCGGCGGCCAGGGACTCCAACTCCGTCGTCAGCTCCGGCTCGATCTTCGTCGCCATCTCCCCGCGGTTCCGCCAACCGAAAAAAAAGGCGGGCACAAGGCCCACCTTCGCTTTCGGCTAGGCAAGCTGCAGCGGGGAAGATAGCACCCCCGCAGCGCCCGCGCAACCGCGGTCCGGCGGCGCGCGCGCCATTCTGGCACGGGGTGACCGGAAGCGGAGGGGGCCGGGTCCCGGCGCGCGGCGGGCGGCGATCCGGCACGGGCTTTGCTTCGAAGCGTGCACGGAGAGCGGCCCGGCATCCCCTTCCCTCCGGGCCAGAGGAGATCGCTTCCATGAGAAGTCGCGAGTTCGCCACCTTCGTCACCCTCTTCGGCGCGGTCGCGCTGGGGTTCGTGCTGCTCGGCGCCCCCGGCCTCAGCGCCGCCTCGCCCGTCGGCGCGGAGGCGGTCGCCGCCGCCGCGCCCGCCGCCCCGGCCGTGGCCGGACTGCCCGGCTTCGCCGATCTCGCCGAGCAGGTCCTCCCCGCCGTGGTCTCGATCGAGGCGACGCGGATCGAGCGCATGGAGGGTGGGCGGCAGGGGCGCCGCCTCGACCCGTTCGAGTTCTTCTTCGGGCCGCGCCAGAACCCGGGCGAGGAGGCCCCGCCGGGCCGGCCGCGCGAGTTCCGCAACCAGGCGGGCGGGAGCGGCTTCGTGATCAGCGCCGACGGCCTGGTCATCACCAACCACCACGTGGTGGCCGGCGCCACCGAGGTGAAGGTCCACCTCGGCGCCCGGACCTTCAAGGCGGAGATCCGTGGCGTCGACGAGGAGACGGACCTCGCGGTGCTCCAGATCGAGGCCGGCGAACCGCTGCCCTTCCTGCCCCTCGGCGACAGCGACATCCTGCGGGTGGGCGACTGGGTGATGGTGATCGGCAACCCGCTGGCGCTCGGCCAGACGGTGACGGTGGGCGTGGTGGGGGCCAAGGGGCGCACCATCGGCGTGAACCGCGACGCCTCGTTCGAGAACTTCATCCAGACCGACGCCGCCATCAACCGCGGCAACTCGGGCGGCCCCCTCGTGAACCTCGCGGGGCAGGTCGTGGGGATCGCCACCGCCATGAACTGGGGAGCCGAGAACATCGGCTTCGCCGTCCCGGCCAACACGCTGCGCGCCATCCTGCCGCAGCTGCGCGATCAGGGCCGGGTGAGCCGCGGCTACCTCGGGATCAACATCCAGAACCTCGACAGCGAGCGCGCTCCCGCGTTCGGGCTGGAGGAGGGGGGCGGTGCCCTGGTGGTCTCGGTCGACCCCGACACGCCGGCCGGCAAGGCCGGCCTGCGGCACGGCGACGTGGTGCTCGAGGTGGACGGCCGCAAGGTGCGCGAGACGCGCGACCTCATCGACTACGTCTCCGCGCGGCGCCCCGGTGAGAAGGTGCGCCTGACCGTCCTGCGCGAGGGCAAGCGCACCGGCATCGACGTCACGCTCGGGGAGCGCCCCGGCCTCGACGGCGGTGCTGCACGCGCGAACGAGCCCGCCGAGGAGTCCGGCATCGAGTGGCTGGGCCTG
>JAHDVN010000315.1 GCA_023384635.1 Thermoanaerobaculia bacterium | reverse complement strand
ATCGGCGGCCGCCCCGAAGGCGAAGGCGCCGTAGCCGACCACCTGCTCGCGCGACCCGGCGGTGTCGCCCGAGTTGCGCAGGTCGAGCACCTCGGCCGCGAGACCGCGCCGCGTCGCCTCGACGAGCAGGCCGTTGATCGCCCGTGCCCCGCAGGCCTGGAACGGCGCGACGCCCCCCGCTCCGGCGCGGAGCTGCTCCGCGGTCGTCCGGTCGACCCGGCGGGCCTCGTCGTACGGGAGGTAGTGGGAGAGATCCGAGCTCACCACCACCCGGGTCTCCGGGCCGCGCCAGGCCACACGGAGCACCTCGGCCACCTCCCCGGAGGTGGCCTCCCCCACCAGGAGCGGCACCACCTCGAACTCCCCGAGCAGCCGCTGGAGGAACGGCAGCTCCACCTCGAGGCTGTGCTCGGGGGCGTGGGCCGCGGCGTCCCGGTGCACGGCGGGGAGCGCGAGGAGCTCCGCGCAGAGATCCCGGGCCACCGGCACCTCGCCGAGCGGGGTGGCCAGCGCCGCAGCCTCCGGCAGCGCGATTCCCCGCACCGGCAGGTAGTGGTTGGGACCGAGCAGGACGATCCGCCGCACGGGTGGATCGAGCTCCCGCCAGGACGCGAAGGCCGAGCCCGCGACCGGACCCGAGTAGATGTAGCCGGCGTGGGGGGCGATCACGGCGACGGGCGCCACCGCCGGCGCGCGGGCGACCGCCGCCTCCAGGTAGCGGTCGACGGCAGCGGCGAGCGCTCGCGGCGAGCCGGGATAGAAGCTCCCGGCGACCGCGGGGGGCCGGACCGGAGAACGGGGGGCAGGGATCATTGGCCACCTCCTCGCGGCGGAGGCTGCTCGAGAGCGGGCCTCGGCAGGGCCTGCGCTTCGAGGCGAGTGTACGCCCCCCGACGCCGGCGCGCTCTGCCGCGATCGGGCAAGAGGTCGGGATCGCGATAACCTCGGGCGCACATCGGAGGGCGGAGGATGGTCGACACGGCCGGCCGCGGCGCGGGGGACGACCTGTCCCCGGAGGCGGCCGCAGCCCGGTGGCAGCGGATCGAGGAGCTCCTCGACGAGCTCCTCGACGAGAGCGATCCCGCGCGGCGCGAGGCGCGACTGCGCGCGGTGCGGGCCACCGAGCCGGAGCTCGGCGAAGCGGTCGCCGCCTGGCTGGCGGCCGCGAGCCCGCCGGAGGCGGACCTGCTCGACCGCCCGGCCGCCGACTCGCTTCCCGATCTCCTCGGCAAGCTCGTCGCGGACGGCGCGGAAGACCTCCCGCCCGAGACGATCGACCGCTACCGGCTGCGCGAGGTCCTGGGTCGGGGTGGCATGGGCGTCGTCTACCTCGCCGAGCGCGCCGACGACCAGTTCGAGAAGCGGGTCGCGCTCAAGCTCCTGCCGAGCGGGCTGGAGACACCCGAGAAGGTGCAGCGATTCCGCGCCGAGCGCCAGATCCTCGCCCGGCTGGAGCATCCCGGGATCGCGCGCCTGCTCGACGGTGGCGTCACCGAGGCCGGCCTGCCCTACCTCGTGATGGAGCGGGTCGAGGGCGAGCCGATCGACCGGCACTGCGAGCGCAACCGCCTGCCGCTCCGCGCGCGGCTGGAGCTCTTCCTCGACGTCTGCGCCGCGGTCCAGTTCGCCCACGGCAACCTGGTGGTCCATCGCGACCTGAAGCCGGCGAACATCCTGGTGACCCCGACCGGCGAGGCGAAGCTGCTCGACTTCGGGGTCGCCGAGATCCTCGACCGCGAGGAGGGTGCGGCCCCGGCCGGCCACCTCCTGCCCCTGACCCCCGACTACGCCGCCCCGGAGCAGCTGGCCGGACGCGCCGTCTCCACCGCGAGCGACGTCTATTCGCTCGGCGTCGTCCTCTTCCGCATCCTGACCGGAACCACGCCCGCGCGCCTGGGCCGCGACCTCGCCACCGGATCGGAGGGCGCTCCGCCGGCGGGGCCGGCGTCGCCGAGCCGCGCGCTCGCGGCGCTGCGAGATCGCGGGGACACCTCAGCGGACGCTCCGGGCCTTTCCCCGGCCAGCCTGCGCGGCGATCTCGACGCGATCGTGGGCAAGGCGCTCGCCGCCGCCCCCACCGACCGCTACGTCTCGGCGGCGGCGCTCGCCGACGACCTGCGGCGGCACCTCGAAGGGCATCCGGTCCTGGCTCGCCCTGCCACCCGCGGCTACCGAATCGTCAAGTTCGTGCGCCGGCACCGCGCCGGCACGGCGATCGCCGCAGCCGTCGCCGCCCTCCTCGCCGCGGGCGCGATCGCGGTCGGCTGGCAGGCCCGGATCGCCCATCGCGAGCGCGACCGCGCCCGGCTGGCGGCGAGCCGCGCCGAGCGCGTGGCCCAGTTCATCGGCGGCCTGTTCGAGGCCGCGAGCCCCGCCTCCGCCGGCGCCGGCCGCCTCTCCCTGCGCGAGCTGCTCGACGAGAGCGAGGCGCGGCTGCGGAGCGAGCTCGCATCCGAGCCGGCCGTGCGCGGTCAGCTGCTCGACGTGATGGCGAGCGCCTACGCGGCGTTCGGCGAGACGAACCGCGCTCTCGACCTCGCCCGCGCCGCCGTGGGCGATCTGCGCCGGGCCCGTCCAGAGGAGGCAGCCGCGCTGGCCGGGGCGCTCACCACGCTGGCCGGACTGCGCATCGGCCAGGGCGCGCTCGACGAGGCGGGGCCGGCCCTCCGCGAGGCGGAGAGGCTGCTCGTGGAGGCCGGCGCCGGCGGCTCGCGCGCCATGGCCCGCCTCGAGCGGCTGCGCGGCCAGCTGCGCTCCCGCAGCGGAGACGAGCCGGGGGCGGCGGAGAGCCATCGCGCGGCGCTCGCCCTCTGGCGTGCGCACGGCGCCGAGGCCGAGGCCGCCACCGAACAGGTCCACCTGGCCGGCCGACTGGACGCGCTCGGCCGCATGGAAGAAGGCCTCGTCCTCAAGCGGGAAGCCCTCGAGGTGCTGCGCCGCACCTACGGCGACGCCCACCCCGCCGTGCTCACCACCCGCAACAACATCGCCTTCACCCTCCACCACTGGGGCCGCCACGCGGAGGCCGAGGAGGTCTACCGGGCCATCTACGCGGAGGCGGAGGGCGTCCTCGGGCCCGCCCATCCAGACCTCGCAAACTCCCTCTCCAACCTCGGGAAGGTGCTCATGGACCAGGGCCGTTTCGCCGAGGCGGCACCGTTCGTCCGCCGCGCCGCGGCGATCCGGCGCCGCACCGCCGACGAGCGCAGCTTCGGCCGCCTCGCGGCCGAGGTGAACCTCGGCAGCCTCGAGCTCGCGCTCGGCAACGTCGCCGGGGCCGTGGCGCTCTACCGGAACGCGCTCGCCCACTTCGAGAGCCTGGCCGGCGAGGGGAGTCTCCCCGTGGCGCGCTGCCGCAGTCTGCTCGGCGTCGCGCTGCACCGCGCCGGCGACCCTCGCTCCGCCGAGCGCCTCCTGCGCCCGGCCGTCGAGCGGCTGCGCGCGAGCGGCCGCCCGTTCGACCTCGCCGACGCCCTCGCCGGGCTCGGCGCCGTTCTCAACGACCTCGGCGCCCCGGAGGAAGCGCTGGCCAACGTGGAGGAGTCGCTCGCGATCCGCCGGGACAGGCTCCCGCCCGGCCACGGGTCGCTGATGGAGCTGAACCTGGAACGGGGACTGGCGTGGGCGGCGCTCGGCCGGACCGGGGAGGCGACCGCCGAGCTCGCCGCCGGAGAGGCCGCGCTCGCCACGCTTCCCGGAAGCGAATGGCTGCAGGCGCGGATCGCCCGGCTCCGGGCGCACGCCACGTCCTCCGGGGAGGGCGCCCGATGACCTCGCCCGAAGCGAAAGGGCCGCGCGACGCGGGCGGCGAGTCTCTCCGTTCTCCCGCGGTGTCCGACCTTCCCGAGACGGGCGAGATCACCCGGCTGCTCGCGGCCCACCGCCGGGGCGAGACCGGCGCGTTCGACGAGCTGGTGCCTCTCGTCTACGCGGACCTGCGCCGCATCGCCCGCCAGCAGCTCGCCCGCCTGCGCCCCGGGACCACGCTGGATACCACGGCGCTCATCCACGAGACCTACCTGCGGCTCGCCGGCCGGTCGCTGCCCGGTCTCGCGGACCGGCAGCACTTCTACGCCGTGGCGGCCCGATCGATGCGTCTCCTCCTGGTCGACGAGGCCCGCCGCCGCGGCGC
>JAHDVN010000314.1 GCA_023384635.1 Thermoanaerobaculia bacterium | reverse complement strand
CCATCCGCGAGGGCGGCCGCACCATCGGCGCCGGTACCGTCACCGAGATCGTGGCGTAGTCGTTGCAGTCAACGGAGCTGTCGGAGAATAGGCCAGTAGCTCGAACTGGTAGAGCGCCGGTCTCCAAAACCGGATGTTGGGGGTTCGAATCCCTCCTGGCCTGCCACGTTCTTTCGGAAAGCGCCCTATGAACCCTCTCGCGAAGGTAAAAGACTTCTTCGGTGGCGCCGGCGAGTTCATCGGCGACGTCAAGTCCGAGATGCGGAAGGTCTCCTATCCCGCCCGGGAAGAGGTCGTCGGCACCACGATCGTGGTGCTGGTGGCCAGCGTGATCCTCGCCGTCTACCTCTGGCTCGCCGACATCGTCATCGTCCAGCTCTTCAAGGCCCTCGGCTCATGACGTCGGAAGCCTCCGCCGCCCCGCGGGGCGAGCGACGCTGGTACATCGTCCACACCTACTCCGGGTTCGAGGAGCGGGTGAAGGAGACCTTGCTGCAGCGGGCCGACGCGCTCGGGATGCGCGAGGCCTTCGGCGAGGTCCGGATCCCCATGGAGACGGTGGTCGAGCTGCGGGGCGGCAAGAAGCGGGAGACCCAGCGCAAGTTCTTCCCGGGCTACATCCTGGTCGAGATGGAGATGTCGGACGCGGCTTGGCACGTGGTGCGCAACACGCCGAAGGTGACGGGTTTCGTGGGCACGGGCAAGAAGCCGACCCCCCTCTCCCAGGAGGAGGTCGACCAGATCCTCAACCAGGTCGTCCTCGCCAAGGAGAAGCCGAAGCCGAAGTACGTCTTCGAGAAGGGCGAGCTGGTCAAGATCATCGACGGTCCGTTCAGCAATTTCTCGGGTGTCGTCGAGGAGATCAACCTCGACCGCAACACCCTCAAGGTGATGGTCACGATCTTCGGCCGGCACACCCCGGTCGAGCTCGATTTCCTGCAGGTCCAGAAGACGTAGCCGCGAGCTAGCGAGGCGATCATGGCGAAGAAAGTCGTAGGTCAGGTCAAGCTCCAGATCCCCGCGGGGAAGGCCACGCCGGCGCCGCCGGTGGGCCCGGCGCTCGGCCAGGCCGGTGTCAACATCATGGACTTCTGCAAGGCCTTCAACGCCCGCACCCAGGGGCAGGACGGCCTGATCATCCCGGTCGTGGTGACGGTCTATTCGGACCGCAGCTACACGTTCATCACCAAGACCCCTCCGGCCGCGATCCTGCTGATGCGGGCCGCCGGCCTGGAGAAGGGCTCCGGTCAGCCCAACCGGAACAAGGTGGGCAAGGTGTCACGGGAGCAGGTCGAGGAGATCGCCCGGACCAAGATGCCCGACCTGAACGCGGGCAGCGTCGAGGCGGCGATGCGGATCGTCGAGGGCACGGCGCGTTCGATGGGCATCGAGATTCAGGGCTGAGGCATCGCCAGGAGGCGCAGCGGTGAGCAATCAGGGCAAGAACTACAAGCGGGCGGCGGAGCGGGTCGAGAAGCGGCCCTATCCCCTCGCCGACGCGATCCGTCTCGTCGAGGAGACGGCATACGCCAAGTTCGACGAGACGGTGGAGATCGCCATGCGGCTGGGGGTCGACCCGAAGCACGCCGACCAGATGGTCCGCGGCACGGTCGTCCTGCCGCACGGCACCGGCAAGGCGATGCGGATCCTCGTCTTCGCCTCCGGCGAGAAGATCAGGGAGGCCGAAGAGGCGGGGGCGGAGTTCGTGGGCGGCGACGAGCTGGCCAAGAAGATCGAGGGCGGCTGGCTCGACTTCGAGGCGGTGGTGGCGGCTCCCGACATGATGCGGGTCGTCGGCCGGCTCGGGAAGATCCTCGGGCCCCGCGGCCTGATGCCGAACCCGAAGACCGGGACGGTCACTCCCGAGGTGGCCAAGGCGGTGCAGGAGATCAAGGCGGGCAAGGTGGAGTTCCGGGTCGACAAGACCGGCATCGTGCACGCGCCCTTCGGTCGCAGGTCGTTCGGCTCGGAGAAGCTCCTCGCCAACGCCCAGGCGCTGATCTCCGCCGTGGTCAAGTCGCGGCCCCCGGCCGCGAAGGGAAAGTTCATCCGCTCCGTGAGCATTTCCTCGACCATGGGGCCCGGAGTGAAGGTCGACGAGACGGCGCTGGTCGCCGCCGAGGCCTGAGGAGAGGTCGATGCCACTGACGCGCCAGCAGAAGGACTCGCTCATCGCCGACTACGCCGGCGGTCTCGCCGAGGCGCAGCACGCTTTCGTTCTCGGCTTCCAGGGCATCTCGGTGCCGAAGGTCACGGAGCTGCGGGCGCGCGTGCGCGCCCAGGGCGGCCGCTACATCGTGGTGAAGAACTCGCTCGCCCTCCGGGTCATCGGCGAGAAGCCGCTGGGTCAGCTGAAGGACCGATTCCAGGGCCCGACCGCGGTGGCCTTCACGAGCGGTGACCCGGTGGCCCTCGCCAAGGCGCTCACCGACTTCGCGAAGGACGCCCCGTCGATCGAGTTCAAGGGCGCCCTGCTCGAGGGCCGCGCGATGGACGGTTCGGCGGTGCGCGAGATCGCGAACCTCCCGGGCCGCCAGGAGCTCATCGCCAAGCTCCTCTTCCTGCTGCAGGCGCCCATCACCCGCTTCGTGCGGGTGCTCGCGGCCGTGCCGCAGCAGTTCGTCACCGTCATCGATCAGATTCGCATCGAGAAGGAAAAGCAGGGCTAGGCGCTCGCGCCGCCCGATATCGAGATCAGGAGAAGGAGAAAGGTAATGGCGATCGAGATCCAGGATTTCATCAAGCAGATCGACGAGATGTCGGTCCTCGAGCTCAACGGCCTCGTCAAGGCTCTCGAGGAGCACTACGGGGTGTCGGCCGCCGCCGCTGCCATGCCGGTGGCCGTCGCCGGCGGGGCCGCCGCCGCCGCCGCGCCCGCCGAGGAGCAGACGGAGTTCGACGTCGTCCTCACCGCGATCGGCGACAAGAAGATCAACGTGATCAAGGTGGTCCGCGAGGTCACCAGCCTCGGCCTGAAGGAGGCCAAGGACCTCGTCGAGGCCGCCCCTCAGAAGGTCAAGGAGGCCGTTTCGAAGGCCGAGGCGGAGAAGATCAAGAAGCTGTTCGAAGAGGCCGGCGCGCAGGCCGACATCAAGTAGGTGCGCCACGAGGTCTGTCGATAGTGACCAGAGGAGGGCCGTCCCCGGGGGCGGCACTCCGCGATCCTCGAGGGGCACTGGCCCGGCGGAACGCGCCGTTGAAGGCGTGGCCGGGTCGGTGTCGCTTCTCGCCGCCACGGAGCGTGGACGGTCCCGACCCGGGGCCGTCCGCCCGCAGTTGCACGCCCCCCTTCCGGGGAGAAGAGAGAGCGTCGGCCCATGAGCACCTCGAACCCCTCCGCCGCGCGTGAGCGCCGCAACTTCTCGCGGATCAGCTCTTCGCTGCAGATCCCGAACCTGATCGACGTGCAGAAGCGGTCCTACGACCGCTTCCTGCAGATGAACCTGTTGCCCGAAGAGCGCGCCAACCACGGGCTGCAGGCGGTCTTCACCGGGATCTTCCCGTTCGCGGATTTCCGGGAGACCTGCTCTCTCGATTTCGTGAAGTACTCAATCGGCGACTGGCAGTGCAAGTGCGGCGAGCTGAAGGGGCTCGAGTACCTGCGGATGACCTGCACCAACTGCGGCGCCAAGATCATGACGGAGCACCCGCACGAGGAGACGGTGACGTGCGGGCAGTGCGGGTTCCTGAACAAGAACCGGGTCACGAAGTGCGACACCTGCGGCAACCCGGTCGACCTGCAGCTCCCCTTCACCCTCGCCGACGCCCAGGAGCGCGGGCAGACGTTCGCGGTGCCGCTGAAGGTGACCTTCCGGCTCTTCGTCTACGACAAGGACCCGGAGACGGGCGCGCGGATGATGCGGGACGCCAAGGAGGAGGAGGTCTACTTCGGCGAAATCCCGCTGATGACCGAGCACGGCACCTTCGTGATCAACGGCACGGAGCGCGTGATCGTCAGCCAGCTCCACCGCAGCCCCGGCGTCTTCTTCACCAAGGAGGGCGCCCGCACCTTCCTGGCCAAGGTCATCCCCTACCGCGGCTCCTGGGTGGAGTTCGAGTACGACCAGAAGGAGATCCTGTCGGTCCGCATCGACCGCAAGCGGAAGTTCCACGGGACCGTCTTCCTGCGCGCGC
>JAHDVN010000313.1 GCA_023384635.1 Thermoanaerobaculia bacterium | reverse complement strand
GGTGCGGGATGTCCTCGCGCCGCTCGCGCAGCGCCGGGAGCACGATCTCGACCCCCTTGAGGCGGTAGTAGAGGTCCTCGCGGAAGGCGCCCGCGGCGATCATCGCGTCGAGGTCGCGGTGGGTGGCGGCGATCACCCGCACGTCGACCGGCAGCGGCCGCTCGCCGCCCACGCGGTGCACCTCGCGCTCCTGGATGGTGCGCAGCAGCTTGACCTGGAGCGCGGGCGCCATGTCGCCGATCTCGTCGAGGAAGAGGGTGCCGCCGTGGGCGAGCTCGAGCTTGCCGCGGCGCGCCTGCACGCCGGTCGCCACCCCGCCCTCGATGCCGAAGAGCTCGCTCTCGAGCAGCGACTCCGGGAGCGCGCCGCAGTTGAGGGCCACCAGCGACCCCGTGCGCCCCGAGCCGATGTGCAGGAGCTTGGCCACCAGCTCCTTGCCGCTGCCGCTCTCGCCGCGCACCAGCACGTTGACGCCGCGCGGCGCCACCCGCTCGACCAGCTCGAGCACCCGGCGCATCGGCGCCGCGTGGGCGACGATCCGCTGGCCCCGCACCTCGTCGAGGAGCCGGCCGCGCAGCGCCTTGTTCTCCTCGGCCAGCCGCTCCCGCTCGCCCGAGACCGCGGCGAGGCGCCGCGCGCCGTCGAGCGCCACCGCGGCGAGCGCCGAAACCGACTCGAGGAAGCGCCGGTCCTCGAGCGAGAACTCGGCGCTGGCCGCGCCCCTGGCCTCCTTGTCGAGCAGCGCGAGGTAGCCGAGATAGGAGCCGCGGTAGGCGAGCGGCGCGGCGAGGAGGGCCTCGTAGCGCCGCCCGGCGAGGACCCCCGGCCCGCCGGCGACCGACCCCTCCCCGGCCAGCAGCTCGCGCCAGAGCGGCTCGGCGAGGAGCTGGGCGGGATCGGGCGCCGCCCCCTGCCAGCCGGCCACCGCCACCGCCGCCGCCCCGCCGCCCCCGGCCTGCGTCACCGCCACCGCCGCCGCCGGGTCGAGCACCGCGCAGACCCGCTGCAGCAGCTCCTCGACCAGGTCCCCCTCCTCCCGCTCCGCGTGCAGCGCCAGCGCCAGGTCGTGCAGCGTCTCCAGCTGCAAGATCCGCCGCTTCTCGGCGAACGAGGCGGTGGGGGGCATGGCGCGCCGATTCTACGGCGGCGTCTCAGCCGGCGGCACGGCCGGCGGCGGCCAGCGCCCGGCGCAGGAAGCGGCCGGTGTGGCTCGCGCGGGTGGCGGCGATCGCCTCGGGGGGGCCGGCGGCGACCAGGCGGCCGCCGGCGGCGCCGCCGTCGGGCCCTAAGTCGATCACCCAGTCGGCGGTCTTGATCACGTCCAGGTTGTGCTCGACCACGATCACCGTGTTGCCGCGCTCGACGAGGCGGTGGAGCAGCCCGAGCAGCTTGCGCACGTCGTCGAAGTGGAGGCCGGTGGTCGGCTCGTCGAGGAGGTAGACCGTGCGTCCGGTGGCGCGCTTGCAGAGCTCGGTGGCGAGCTTCACGCGCTGCGCCTCGCCGCCGGAGAGGGTGGTCGCCGGCTGCCCGAGGTGGATGTAGCCGAGGCCGACGTCGTCGAGGGTGCCGAGCACGCGCGAGACCGACGGCACGGCGTGGAAGAAGTCGCGCGCCTGCTCGACGGTCAGGTCGAGAATCTCGGCGATGTTGAGGCCCTTGTAGCGCACCGTGAGCGTCTCGCGGTCGTAGCGCTTGCCGCCGCAGACCTCGCAGCGCACGTAGATGTCGGGCAGGAAGTGCATCTCGATCTTGATCTGCCCGTCGCCGGCGCACGCCTCGCAGCGGCCCCCCTTGACGTTGAAGCTGAAGCGCCCGGGCTGGAACCCGCGGGCGCGCGCCTCGGGGGTCATCGCCATCAGCGAGCGGATCGGGTTGAAGACCCCGGTGTAGGTGGCGGGGTTCGAGCGCGGCGTGCGCCCGATCGGGCTCTGGTCGATGGCGATGACCTTGTCGAGGTGCTCGGTGCCGGAGAGGCGCTCGTGCTCGCCGGGACGGTCGAGGGCGCGGTAGAAGTGGCGGTTGAGCGCCTTGAACAGGATGTCGTTGACGAGGCTGCTCTTGCCCGAGCCGGAGACCCCCGTGACCACCGTGAAGAGGCCGAGCGGGAAGCGGACGTCGATGCCGCAGAGGTTGTTCTGGCGCGCCCCCTCGACCACCAGCGCGTGCTTCCCGGGCTGGCGGCGCGCGCCGGGCAGCTCGATCCGCGCCTCGCCGCGCAGGTAGCGGCCGGTGAGCGAGGCCGGGTGGCGCTCGATCTCCTCCGGCGTCCCCTCGGCCACCAGCTCGCCGCCGTGGATCCCGGCCCCGGGCCCGAGGTCGATCACCCAGTCGGCGGCGCGGATCGTCTCCTCGTCGTGCTCGACCACCAACACCGAGTTGCCGAGGTCGCGCATTCCCTTGAGCGTCGCGATCAGGCGGTCGTTGTCGCGCTGGTGCAGCCCGATCGAGGGCTCGTCGAGGACGTAGAGGACCCCCATCAGCTTCGAGCCGATCTGGGTGGCGAGGCGGATGCGCTGGCTCTCGCCGCCGGAGAGGGTGGCCGACGAGCGCTCCAACGTGAGGTAGCCGACCCCGACGTCGTCGAGGAAGCGGAGGCGGTCGGCGATCTCCTGCACGACCTTGGCGGCGATGGCGCGCTCGCGGGTCGAGAGGACGAGGCCGTCGACGATGGCGAGCAGCTCCGAGACCGGCAGCCGCGAGAGCTCGTCGACCCCGCGCCCCTGCACCTTCACCCCGAGCGCCTCGGGGCGCAGCCGCCGCCCGTCGCAGTCGGGGCAGGTCTTCACCGACATGTACTTCTCGATCTCCTGCCGCACCGCCGCCGACTCGGTCTCCTTGTACCGCCGCTCGAGGGTGGGGACGATCCCCTCGTAGCTCCCCTCCCAGGAGTAGCTCGACTTGCGCCCCTCGAGCGTGAAGCGCAGCTCGCGGTCGCCGCTGCCGTAGAGGATCACCCGGCGGGCCTCGGCCGGGAGCTTGCGCCACGGGGTGCGCAGCGTGAAGCCCATCGCCTTGCCGAGCGTCGCGATCATCCGCAGCCGCCACGACTTCGAGCCCGCCTGCCAGGGGGCGAGCGCGCCGGCCTCGATCGAGCGCTCGGGGTCGGCCACCACCTTGTCCGGGTCGACGCCTATGAGCGTGCCGAGCCCGGTGCAGGTCGGACAGGCGCCGTAGGGGCTGTTGAACGAGAAGATGCGGGGCGTGATCTCGGCCAGCCCGGTGCCGCAGCGGGCGCAGGCGTAGCTCTGCGAGAGGGTCTCCTCCTCCTGCCCCTCGACCGCCAGCGAGACCAGGCCGCCCCCCACCTTGAGCGCGGTCTCGAGCGAGGCGGCGAGCCGCGCCGCGAGCCCGGGGCGCACCACGAGGCGGTCGACCAGCACGTCGATGGCGTGCTTCTTCTGCTTGTCGAGGGCCGGGATCTCGCCAGCGAGCTCCACCACCTTGCCGTCGATCCGCACCCGCACGAAGCCCTGGCGCGCCAGCTCGGCGAGCTGCTTGCGGTACTCCCCCTTCTTGCCGCGCACGAACGGGGCGAAGAGGTGGAGCCTGGTCCCCTCCGGGAGCGCCAAGACCCGGTCCACCATCTGCTGCACGGTCTGGGCGCGGATCACCTCGCCGCACTTCGGGCAGTGGGGGACGCCCACGGCGGCGAAGAGCAGCCGCAGGTAGTCGTGGATCTCGGTGACGGTGCCGACGGTCGAGCGCGGGTTCTTCGAGACCGACTTCTGCTCGATCGAGATGGCGGGCGAGAGCCCCTCGATCGAGTCCACCTCGGGCTTCTCGAGCTGGGGCAGGAACTGCCGCGCGTAGGCCGAGAGCGACTCGACGTAGCGCCGCTGCCCCTCGGCGAAGAGGGTGTCGAAGGCGAGCGACGACTTGCCCGAGCCGGAGACCCCGGTCACCACCACCAGGCGGTCGCGGGGGATCTCGAGGTTCAGGCTCTTGAGGTTGTGCTCGCGGGCGCCGCGGACGACGATCCGCTCCATCGGACCGGGGACTCTAGCACCCGCCGCGAGGGAGGAGAGAAAGAGAAAGGGCGCCCGGACCTGCGTCCGGACGCCCTCGAGGCCGGCTGCTCCCGGCGGGGCGCTACTCGCCGCGCGGCCCGCGCGGCGCTCCCGGCCGCGGCGGCGGATCCCCGGCGGGCGGGTC
>JAHDVN010000312.1 GCA_023384635.1 Thermoanaerobaculia bacterium | reverse complement strand
GGCCGCCGCGAGGAGGACCTCCTCCACCCCCCCGGTCTCTGCGCTCGGCCTCCGGAAGCGCTCGAAGCGGTACGGGGCGAGCGCGGCCGTCCGCGCCAAGCGCTCGGCCAGGGCCTCTGCGCCGGCGGCACCGAGAGACGGCAATACGATCCCGAGCCGGCGCGCCCCGGACCGGCCTGCCCGCGCGACGGCCGCCGCGAGCTCGGCGCGGAGCTTCGCGTCCGGGAGCTCCGCGAGCGGCCCCAGACCCGCCAGCTCGACGGCCGCCCCGCCCGGCGACAGGCTCTCGAGGCGCTGGCCGAGCCGTCCGGCCCAGCCGCGCGTCCGGGCCAGCTCGCGCAGCGTGGCGGCGGGCCCCTCCGCGAGCGCGGGATCGGGCATGGCAGCGCCGGCGCCGCAGAGGACGGCCACCCGGTCGAGGTGGGCGGGCAGCCGGTCGACGACCCGCAGTCGGGGCAGGCTCATGGCTTCTCCTCGGGCGGCCGCTCTCGCAGGAGCCGGTCCCTCACCTCCTGCATGTCCTCCCAGGTGGGGCGTTTCAGGGCCGGATTCCGCAACAGGGCGGCCGGATGATAGGTCACTTTCAGCGGCACGCCGCGGAAGTCGTACCAGGGACCCCGCAGCTGGGCCATGCTGCCCGAGGCGCCGAGCAGCGTCTGCGCCGCCGTCTTGCCCAGGGCGACCAGAAGCGCGGGCCGCACGAGCTCGATCTGCCGCTCGAGGTAGCCGATACAGGCGGCGACCTCCGACGGCTCCGGCTCGCGGTTGCCCGGCGGCCGGCACTTGACGATGTTGGCGATGTAGACCTCCTCGCGGGAGAGGCCGATCGCCGCGAGGATGCGCGTCAGCAGCTCCCCGGCCCGGCCCACGAACGGCAGGCCGCGGCGGTCCTCCTCCGCCCCCGGCCCCTCCCCGACCACCATCAGCCCCGCGTCCACCGGGCCGCTGCCGAAGACGACGAGCTGACGTCCGGCGGCGAGCGGGCAGGCGGTGCAACCGGCGGCACGCTCGGCGAGGCGTGCGAGCTCGGCGGCCCGGACCCCGTCCCGGATCACGGCGGCCGGCCCGGACCGGACGGGGACCGGTGCGGGGGAGTCCTCCGACGGGGCGGGGGTGGAGGCCTCCGCAGGGGGTTGAGGAGGACCGCCTCCCGGCGCGCTCGCCGCCAGCGCGGGCTGGCGATAGATCTCCTCGTAGCCCAGCTCGCCGAGGTAGGCGAGCCAGTCAGCGACGGGCGGTCGGGGGGGCCGCACGCGCCGCGAGCTCCTGGGTGACGAGGTCGAGGAGGACCTGCGCCACCTCCTCCTTCGGCCGCCGGGAGACGAAGACGGGCTCGCCGGCGCGCCGGAAGATCGTGACCTCGTTCTCGGCGCTGCCGAAGCCGATGCCGGGGGCGCCGACGTCGTTCGCCACGACGAGATCGGCTCTCTTCCGCTCGAGCTTCGCGAGGGCCTCGGAGACCAGGTCGCCGGTCTCGGCCGCGAAGCCGACTCGCAACGCCTCCGGCGCGACCGCCGCCAGCTCGGTGAGGATATCGGCGGTGGGCTCCACGGGGATCGGCGGAGGGGGGGCGCCGGTCTTCTTGATCTTCGCCGCGGCGACCTCGCGGGGGCGGAAGTCCGCCACCGCGGCGGCCATGACGACCAGGTCCGCGCCGCGGGCGGCCTCGATCACCGCTCCGCGCATCTGCTCGGCGGTCTCCACGTCCACCCTCCGGAGCCCGCTCGGGGTGGCGAGAGAGACCGGCCCGGCCACCAGGGTCACACGGGCGCCGCGCCGGGCCGCCTCCGCGGCGATCGCGAAGCCCATGCGCCCGCTGGAGCGGTTGCCGAGGTAGCGGACAGGGTCGATCGGCTCGTGGGTCGGGCCGGCGCTGACCACCACGGCGCGCCCGGCGAGCGGCCCCGGGAGGTGAGCGCCCTCGACCGCGGCGACGATCTCCGCGGACTCTGCCATCCGCCCCCAGCCCAGCTCCCCCGATGCGAGGGGGCCGTGAACCGGGCCGACTAGGCGGACACCCCGCGCGCGGAGCCGCTCGACGTGCTCCTGGACCTGCCTCTGCGCCCACATCCGGGCGTGCATCGCGGGTGCCACGACCCAGGGCCCTTCGAAGGCGAGGGCGGTGGTGGTGAGCACGTCGTCCGCGATGCCGAGGGAGAGACGGGCCAGCAGGTCGGCGGTGGCGGGAGCGACGCAGAGGAGGTCGGCCCAGGCGGCCGCCTCGATGTGCTCTTCGTGGCCGCCGGTCCCCGGCTCGAGGTACGCCTCGGTGAGGAGGGCGCGACCGGAGAGGACCTCGAGGGTCAGGGGGGCGACGAACGCCTGGGCGCGCCGCGTCGGCGCGCACCGGACTTCGTGGCCACCGGCCCGCAGTTGGCGCACGATCTCGGCGGCCTTGTAGGCCGCGATCCCGCCGCCGATCCCGAGCAGGACGCGCATCCGCCCCTTCCCGCCGCGCTCAGACCTGCTCCGCCGGGGCCTCCTGCTCCTCCTCCGGCACGGGCGGCGGCTCGGGCTGCGGCGGCGGGCCGTAGTCCCACGAGACGAGGTCCTCGGCGAGCTCGGCCATCGCCGTGCGCGTCGGCTTCGGCGACGGCTCCACCTTCGGCACGGCACCCTGCATGAGCTGCTCGGCTCGCCGCGCCGCGAGCAGGACGTAGCGGAAGGTGCTGTCGACTCGCGCTGGAAGCTTCATCCGGTGCTCTCCTCTACTCCGTTCGGCCGCGTCCGGTGCCGGCGGCGTCGCCGAGGGCGGCGCGAAAGTCCCCCGCGATCGCTTCGGCGACCTCCCGCATGCGGGCGCGACGATGGCGCTTCTCGACGATGATCGCCGCCAGGGCCTCGGCGGCGGGTCGCAGATCGCGATTGACTATAACATAGTCGAACTCTTCGTAACGCTCGATTTCTGAGAGAGATAGCGCCAATCGCCGGGCCCTCGCGCCGGGCTCCTCCGCGCCCCGGAGATCGAGCCGCCGGCGCAGCTCCCCGAAGGAGGGTGGCAGCACGAAGATCGAGTGGGCCTCCGGCATGCGGGCGCGCAGGCGCTCGGCTCCCTGGACGTCGAGATCGTGCACCACGTCGATCCCGCGCTCGAGCCGCGGCAGCACCTCGTCGGCCGCGGTGCCGTAGCGGTGGTCGTAGACGTGGGCCCATTCGAGGAAGCGCTCCCCGGCCACCATGCGCTCGAACTCCGCGTCGGCCACGAAGTGGTAGTCGACCCCGTGGCGCTCGGTGGCGCGCGGGGGGCGGGTCGTGTGGCTGACCACGAAGGCGAGCCGCCCGTCGTCGCCGAGCAGGTCCACCAGAGCCTCCATCAGGCTGTTCTTGCCCGCCCCGGAGGGGGCGGTGATGAGAAAGAGATCGCCGCGTGCCATCGCCTGCCGGTCTCCTCGCGCCGTGGAAGTCATTCGATGTTCTGCACCTGCTCGCGCAGCTGCTCGCAGAGCAGCTTGGCCTCCAGGACGTCGCGCGTCGTCGCGAGGTCCCGGCTCTTGGCTCCGATCGTCCCCACCTCCCGCTGCAGCTCCTGGCAGAGGAAGTCGAGCTGCTTGCCGACCGGTCCGTCCGCGTCGAGGAGCTCGCCGAAGCGCTCCAGGTGGGCGCGCAGCCGGTCGATCTCCTCGCTCACGTCGGCGCGGTCGACGAGCAGGGCGGCCTCCTGCGCCAGCCGCTCCTCGGAGAGCGGAACCTCGGCCGCCAGCGCGGCGAGCCGCCGCCGGAGCCCTTCGAGGAGCTCGCCGCGCAGCCGTTCGCGCCGTGCCGCGAGTCGGTCGGCCGTCTCCCGGAAGCGCTGCAGCCGCTCCGCGAGGACCTGCCGGAGCCGCTCGCCCTCCCGCTCGCGGGCGGCGACGAGGGCGCCGAGGGCGCCGTCGAGCGTCGAGCGGAGGAGCGCCTCCGCCTCCTCGCCCCAGCTCTCGTCGCCCGCTCCGAGGCGCACGAGCTGCGGCAATCGGAGGAGGTCGCCGGCGGTCACACCGCCCTCGACCCACCCCCTCTCCCGCAGCCCGGCGAGGGCCCGGTGGAGCGCCTCGACCGCCGCTTCGTCCACTTCGAGGCACGCGGCCTGCCCTCCCAGCGGCTCGCAGGCGATCTCCACCTCGATCCGGCCGCGCGCCAGCCGTCCCGCCACCAGCTGCCGCAGCTCGGGCTCGCGGCCACGCAGCCGCTC
>JAHDVN010000311.1 GCA_023384635.1 Thermoanaerobaculia bacterium | reverse complement strand
GTGTCGGCCTGCCAGAGCCCCTCGGCGAAGAGGAGGGTGTTGGCCGAGCCGGCGAGCGTCGCGAGCGGGCTCGCCACGCCCGCCACCGCGAGCGCGGCGTCCTTGTGCGGGGTCGTCACGCTGAGGCCCCGCCAGGGGAGGCCGAGCTCCGCGAGCAGGCCCGACTCCACGACCTCGAGCCAGAACTCCCCGAACTGCTCGACGTGGAACGGCAGGTAGAGCCCCGGCAGCCCGAGCGCGCGGTAGCCGCCGTTGTGCAGCCGCGGCGAGAGGGAGTGCGCGACCGGCTGGCCCACCAACCCCGCGATCCACTCGACCGGCCCGAGCCGGGGCAGGCCGAAGTCCCGCTCGAGCGCCGCGAGGGTCGGCTGGCCGGGAGCGGCCGGGAGCTCGCCGGCCGCGGCGAACAGCCACGCGGCGCCGAGGCGCGGCGCGACGAGCCGCGTCCAGGCCCCGAGCTCGCCCGTGGCGAAGGCGACCAGGTCCCGCCGGCCGAGCTCTCGCAGCAGGAGCAGCGGCGCCAGCTCCTCGCCCGGGTGGGCGGCGCGCGGAACGAGCTTGTAGAGCGCGGCGGGGATCTCGGCCAGACTCTCGAAGCGGCGGCGCAGGATGTCCGGCGGCGCCGCCGGACCGTGCCCGGGGAGCACCCGGCGTTCGGGCGGAATCGCCGCGAGCAGCGGCTCGGCGAGGTCGTGCTCCTGCTCGAGGTCGAGGAGGTCGTAGCCGCCGGCCGCGGCCGCCAGCCGGAGGCGCCGGCGCTCGCGAGAGCCCTCGAACCGCCCGCCCTCGCCGCGGCTGCGCAGCGTGTAGAGGAGCCGGCCCGGGAACCGCTCCCGCAGCCAGCCGGGATCGAGATCGCCCACCAGGTCGGCGCGGACCTCGAGCACGTCGGCGCGGCCCGCAAGGGCCGCGAGCGAGCGCCCGTCTTCCTCGGGCGGCGTGGTGAGCGGGGCGACCAGCGTCGCTTCGGACCACGAAAAACCGCCCTCCGGGCCCGGAGGGAGGTTCGGTCACGCGGTGCGGCTGCTGGCCTCGCCCCGGGTCCCGCGAGCCGGGACCGTCAGGGCCCGGCCGTCAGGCGCCGTGAAGATGGACGTGGCTGCGCCAGCGCGCGGCGGCGATGCGGCGGTGGTCGCGGCGTCCCTTCATGGCGGCGCAGTTCTACCAACAGGCCCCGCGGGTGTCAAGGCGAGCGGCCGCGCACTCTCCCACCCCACGGGGCGGGCGGCGCCGCGCCCCCCGGGCGCTACCATCGCAGCGAACTCCATGGGAGCCGGGACATGAACTTCGCCGTCTGGGAGAGAGTCGTTCTCACGCTCGCCATCGCCGTGAGCGCCGGCATCTTCGGCCGCGACCTGGCGGCGAAGATACGGCTGGTCACCGCCGGGCGCTCCGACCGCCCGCGCACCGACCGGCTCGGAGCGCGCGTCTGGCGGGTCGTCCGCGAGGTGATCTTCCAGTCGCGGGTGGTCGGCGGCCGGCCGGTCGCCGGGCTGCTCCACGCCGTGGTCTTCCTCGGCTTCGTCGCCTTCGGGCTGGAGACGGTCGACCACTTCCTCGAGCCGTACGGGCTCCCCTTCCTGGAGGTGATCTTCCGCGGCGCGGAGCCGCTCTTCCACGCCTTCCTGGCGGTGGTCGCGGTGGCGGTGGCGGTGGCGATCTCCGGCCTCGCCTTCCGCCGCTTCGTGCTCAAGAAGATCTCGCCCGACCCGAAGTCGTGGAGCTCGCTGGTGGTGGCGATCCTCATCGTGCTCCTCATGGTCACCTTCCTCAACGACGTCGCCGCCTCGCCGCTCCTCCCGAAGGCGAACTGGTGGCTCCACGCCGCGATCATCCTCGTCTTCCCGCACCTGATTCTGCGCAGCAAGCACTTCCACATCCTGATGGCGCCGGTCGACATCTTCTTCCGCACCCACCGGCTCGGAGACCTGCTGCCGCTCGACCTCTCCGACGAGGCGCTCGCGGTCGACGGGGCGGAGCTCGGCCTCGAGTCGATGAAGACGGCGCCCTGGAAGATGCGGCTCGACTTCCTCACCTGCGTCGAGTGCAAGCGCTGCACCGACAGCTGCCCGGCGAACCTCGCCGGCCAGGAGCTCGATCCGCGCGGCTTCGTGCTCGCCGGCCGCCGCACGCTCACGGAGCTCGCCGCGGACGCCGCGGTGGTCGGCAACGTGCTCACCGAGACGGCGCTCGGCCAGTGCACGAGCTGCGGCGCCTGCGAGGCGATCTGCCCGGTGGGGATCGAGCACCTCCAGATCCTCACCGGTGCCAAGCGCGCCCAGGCGCTGGCGCTCGGCACCGGCATGGTGGCCACCGACTTCCTGCAGAAGGTGGAGCGCTACGGCAACCCGTTCGCGGCCGGCGCCGACACCCGCGCCAAGCTGATCTCCGACCTCGGCATCCCGATCTACGAGGAGGGATCGACCGAGTGGCTGCTCTGGCTCGGCTGCGTCTGGGGCTACAACCAGGACGCGCGGCGGCCGGCCACCGCCCTCGTCGAGGTGCTCCAGCGCGCCGGCGTGAGCTTCGGGGTGCTGGAGGAGGAGGCCTGCTGCGGTCACCACTCGCGGCGCCAGGGCGAGGAGATGCAGTTCCAGACCCTCGCGCAGCAGAACCTCGAGACGCTCGCGGCGGTGCCCAGCGCGAAGGTCGTGACCCCCTGTCCCCACTGCCTGCACACCCTGCGGCGCGAGTACCCGACGATCCGGAAGGAGTTCGCCCCCCGGGTCGTCCACCACTCCGAGCTGCTCGCCGGGCTCGTCGCGAGCGGGAAGATCCAGCTCCGCTCCGACGGCCGCGGCGAGGTGCCCACCACCTACCACGACCCCTGCTACCTCGGGCGCTACGAAGAGACCTACGAGCCGCCGCGCGAGCTGGTGGCGGCGGCCGGCTACCGGCTCCAGGAGCTCCCGCGGCGCCGCGCCCGCTCGTACTGTTGCGGCGGCGGCAGCGCCGGCTTCGCCCGCGAGCAGGAGGTGGCACGGCGCGTCGACCAGGAGCGCAAGGAGGAGATCGCGGCCTCCGGCGCCAAGCTGCTCGTCGTCTCCTGTCCGGAGTGCAAGATGATGCTCGACTCGGCGGTGGAGCGCACGCTCGACGTCGCGGAGCTCGTCGCCGAGGCGATGGCTCCCCCGCCCGCCGCCGGCTGAGCGAAGCCGCTCAGAGGAGCGCCGCGAGGCGCCAGAGCTGGGCCACGAGGAAGCAGAGGACGAGGCCCATGGCGACCGGGAGCAGCGTCGCCACCGCCGTCCACTTGGCGCTCCCGGTTTCGCGGTAGATGGTGTAGATCGTGGTCGAGCAGGGGTTGTGGACGAGGCTGAAGAGCATCAGGTTCACGGCCGTCAGCAGGGTCCAGCCACCGGCCTGGAAGAGCGCCCGGTAGGCGAGGTGGTCGTCGAGCTCGAAGAGCACGCCCGCCCCCGCCCCCACTCCGCCGAGGCGCGCCGTGAGGGCGGTCAGCATGAGCACCGTCGGCACCACGATCTCGTTGGCCGGGATCGCGATCACGTAGGCGAGCAGGATCACCCCGTTGAGCCCGATCAGCACTCCGACCGGATCGAGCCAGCCGACCAGGTGCTCGGCCAGCGAGAGCTCCCCGAGCCGCAGGTTCGAGAGCAGCCAGATGACGACGCCGGCCGGCAGGGCGAAGACCACGGCCCGCCAGAGCACGAAGAGGGTGCGATCGATGAGCGAGGTGTAGAGGGTGCGCAGGAAGCGCGGGGGCCGGTAGGGGGGCAGCTCGAGGCTGAACGACGACGCCTCGCCGCGCAGCCAGGTGCGGGAGAGGAACCAGGAGGTGAGGAAGGTGAGCGCGATGCCGAGCAGCGCCACCGCCACCACCGCCGAGGCCGAGACGAGGCCGGCCAGCGCCGGAGGCGCCAGCGCCCCGAGGAAGAGAGACGAGATCAGGATCTGCGTCGGCCAGCGCCCGTTGCAGAGCGCGAAATTGTTGGTGAGGATCGCGATCAGCCGCTCGCGCGGGCTGTCGATGATGCGCGTCGCGATCACCCCCGCGGCGTTGCAGCCGTAGCCCATCGACATCGAGAGCGCCTGCTTGCCGTGCGCCCCCACGCGGCGGAAGATCGAGTCGAGGTTGAACGCCACGCGCGGCAGGTAGCCGAAGTCCTCGAGCAGGGTGAAGAGCGGGACGAAGATCGCCATCGGCGGCAGCATCACGG
>JAHDVN010000310.1 GCA_023384635.1 Thermoanaerobaculia bacterium | reverse complement strand
TCAAGGGGTCGGGCGGAGACGCAACCTCCGCCCGGCCCCGATCTACTTCTACCGGCGGATGCGGACTACCTCCGCCGGGCTCTGCCCTTCCAGGTTCGCCGAGATCTCGCCCGCCACGCGCTCGGCAGCAGCGCGGGCCGGATCGTCGCCGACGTGCGAGTAGCGCGCGGTCGTCTTCGGGCTCTTGTGTCCGAGCAGACGGCCGATGATCGGGAGTCCGAGGCTCTGGCCTACCGCGACCGAGGCGAACGAGTGCCGGAGGTCGTGGATCCGCACGTCGCGCAGCCCCAGCTCGGAGCACAGTCGCCGCCACGCGCCGTGGAGCGTCCGGTAGTGAAGCGACGTGCCCTCCACCGCCCCCACGACAACGAACGGGTTCTCGGCGTGCCTCTGGGCTCGACTGAGGAGCGCGAGCGCTGGCGCGGCGAGCTGGCGGGTGCTCTGGCCCGTCTTCGTGTCCGGTAGGAGGAGGAGCCCGCGCGCCAGGTCAACGTACTCCCAACGCAGCGAGAGGACTTCGCCGATCCGGCAGCCGGTCAGCAGCGCCAGCCGCAGCGCGAGCGCGACCGATGGGCTCACCGTCCCGTCAGCCTCCCCGGCTCTCAGGTAGGCGCCGATCCTCTGCAGCTCGTCCCTGGACAGGTAGCGCTCGCGCTTCGGCAGCTCCCCGCGCTCCCAGGCGGCCGGGTTCGCCACCGCCTCCGGGACCGCGCCCCACTCTCGGGCGAGCTCGAAGAGCCGATGGACGACCTCCAGCAAGCGGCGGGCATGGGTCGGGGTCTTCCTCACTCGCCGGGCGTAGAACGCGCGGAGCGAGTCGCGGTCGAGAGCGCCGATGGGGCGGCGGCCGAACGCCGGAAGGATGACGTTGGCGAGCATGTTCCGGTGGGATCGGAGCGTGCTCGGTTTCAGGGTGGCGGGGCCGTACTCGGTCAGGTAGCGCTCGGCGATCTCGGCGACCGTCACCCGGCCGCGCATCTGCATCCGCTCGGCGGTCGGGTCCTCTCCCTTCGCCACCTTGCCCAACTCGATCTTGGCGCGGGTCCGTGCCTCTTCTACGGTCAAGGTCCCGGCGTTGCCAAGCTTCAGCCGCCTCACCTGCCCGGTGAGGTTCCGGTACTGGATGATCCACGTCTTCCTTCCGGCTGGCGTGACGCGCAGCCCGAAGCCCTTGACCTCGGTATCCCACCAGTAGACGTCCGAGGCGCCCGCCGGCGGCTTCGCAGCGTCTACGGCGCGCTTCGTCAGCTTGACGGTGGGCATCGATGCGCCTCCCGGGGACCGTGGGCAGCAGCAGGCAGCAGAACCGGCTCGGCAGCTCTTGGGCATCTCACGGGCGCAGTATACGTCAGGAAACGTCCGGCAGGATAGGGGAGAGCGGGATCGGTTGGCGGGCTCGGTCAGGGTTGCGCGGGCAGGGTCCGGGCCGTCGAAAGAGGTTCGAATCCTCTCGGGCGCACCACTCCTCCTCACCACCAACGCGAGCTCGCGAGGTCACAGTCTGTGACCCCGAGCCCGGGCCGTGGCGGGTGGCGCCAACCGCCCCCATCTGCCAGCGGTGGCGGCGAAGCCCTGTGGAGCGGCTCGCTTGAGCCCCGGGGCGGTTGGGGTTACACTCGGAGGCCAATCTCGGGGACAGGAGCCTTCGCCATGCGCGCAGCCATCGCCCTCGCCATCGCCGCCGTGCTCTTCTCGGCGCCCGTCGCGGCCGACATCTTCGTCGTCAAGCTCGTCAACGGCAACGAGTTCGAGACCCGCTACCGCCCGCGCGAGGCGGGTTGGGACGCGGACAAGGTGATCCTGGTCACCGACGTCGGCAACGCGATCGCGCTCGCCAAGGCGTCGGTCGTCTCGGTCCAGAGCCGCAGCGAGAACCGCGGCTTCGGCCGGGTGATCGACAACACCACCTTCGAGCTGGGCTTCGCCCCGAACGACGCACCCGACGCCGAGGAGGGATCCCCGGACCAGGTGCAGGCGTTCGTGAACGCGCTGCAGCAGTCGCAGGGCGAGGCGCCGGACTACAACGTGCAGCAGTTCGTGGAGCCGTCGGGGAGCACCGGGCTGCCGGTCTCCTGGGTCGCGCCGTCGCCCACGCCGCCGACCGGTACCGTCGTCTTCCAGGGGACCGCGGCCGCCCCGCCGCCGCCGCCCGAACAGTGAAGTGAGCGGCTGACGCCGCCCCGCAGGCCCGCCCCGCCGCGTCGGCGGGGCGTTTCGTTGACAACCCAGCGCAGCGGTGATCCGGCCGGACGGCCGGGTCGAAGAGGGAAGCCGGTGAGAGACCGGCGCGGCCCCCGCCACTGTCACCGGGGACGAAACCGGAAACGCCACTGTGCCCTGCCGTCGGGGCATGGGAAGGCCCGGGAGTAGGTCGATCCGGAAGCCAGGAGACCTGCCGCTCGCGCCCGATGCCACGATCCCCCGGGGTGCGGGGAGTCGAGCGCGGGGCACCCCTCTCCCGGGGACCGCCCGGCCCTCCTCTCCCTTCCCACACCGCCGCGGTCGCGGCCTCGGATCCCGAGGTCAGGAGACCGCGATGCCGATCCGCGCCCTCGTCCTGGCCGGGCTGCTCGGTGGGAGCGCCCCGGCCGTCGCTCAGCCCACCCCTCCCCCGTTCGCCGAGACGATCCAGGTCACGGCCTCGCTCCGCGAGGAGGAAACCGCCGAGGTCGCCGCCTCCGTCGCGGTGGTGACCGCCGCCGAGGCCGAGGCCCGCCAGGCCACCTCGGTCCACGAGCTCCTCGCTTCGCTGCCAGGCCTCGCGCTGGTCCAGAGCGGCTCGCCGGGCAAGGCGGTCTCGCTCTTCGCGCGCGGCACCAACTCGAACCAGACGCTGGTGCTGGTCGACGGCGTGCGCCAGAACGAGCCGTTCCTCGGCGGCTTCGACTGGGCGTTCGCGATGCCCGAGGAGGTCGAGCGCATCGAGAGCGTGCGCGGGCCGTTCAGCGTCCTCTACGGCAGCGCCGCCCTGGGCGGCGTCGTGCAGCTGGTGACCCGGCGCGCGCCGGGGGCGAGCCTTCGCCTCGAGGGGGGTGGGCGCGGCTACCGGCGCGCCGGCCTCACCGCCGGCTTCGACCGGGGACCGCTCTCGGGCTCGCTCTCGGGAGCCTGGCAGGAGGGAGAGGGGGAGGTGGCGAACGACTTCTTCGACGGCGGCGCCGGGCGTCTCCGCCTCGACTGGCGGCCGGCCGGGGGGCTCTCGGTCGGCCTCTCCGGCCGCTGGCAGGAGGCGGAGATCGGCCTCCCCGTCGACTACTTCGGCCAGCCCGCGCCGGAGCGGCGGCAGCAGAGCCGGACCCGCCACCTGGCGATTCCCCTGGCCTGGCTGGGGGCGCGGCTCTCTCTGGACGGGAGCGCGGCGCGGGTCGAGCAGGAGGTGGCGCTCGCCGACCCTCTCGACCCGTTCGCGGCGAGCCGGAGCGAGGCCCGGAGCGATCAGCTCCGCGGCACCGCGCGCCGGCTCCTGGGCGAGCGCTGGGAGCTCGCCGCGGGCGGGGAGTGGGAGCGGCAGCGGGCGACCTCCGCGGACGCCTTCGGCGGCGGGCTCGCCGACGAGCGCGAGCGCCGGGAGGGCCTCTTCGCCCAGACCACCTGGCGCGGCGAGCGGACCCGCTTCGAGGCGGGGGTGCGGCGCGACGAGCACGACAGCTTCGGCGGCGCCACGAGCTGGCGCGCGGGCGGCGTCGTGCGCCTCTCCGAGCGGCTGCGCCTGCGCGCGAGCTACGGCGAGGCGTTCCGCGCACCGTCGCTCGGCGACCTCTACTTCCCCGGCTTCGGCAACCCGGAGCTCGCGCCGGAACGGAGCCGCGGCATGGAGCTCGGCGCCGAGGGGGAGGCGGGGCCGTGGCGCTGGAGCGCCGTCGCCTTCGAGAACCGCCTGCGCGATCTCGTGCAGTTCGACTTCGCGACCTTCCGCCCGTTCAACACCGGGCGCGCCCGGACGCGCGGGCTCGAGCTCGCGGCGCACGCCACGTTCGGAACGGGTTGGCTGCGCGCGGCGGCGACCTGGCTGGAGGCCGAGGACCGGGCGACCGGCGAGCGGCTGCTGCGCCGCCCGCGCGAGGCCGCCTCGCTCGCCGGCGGCGTCGCGCGGGGCCGCTGGGCCTGGCACGGCGGGCTGCGCCACGTCGGCGATCGGATCGACGTGGGCGGTGTCGAGCTCGCCGCCTTCACGGTGGCCGAGGTGGGTACGAGCTGGCGGGGCGGAGCGCACGGGCA
>JAHDVN010000309.1 GCA_023384635.1 Thermoanaerobaculia bacterium | reverse complement strand
CGGTCTCGCGAGACGCGACGGGGCCCGGGTGCGGGAGTGGGGCGGATTCTAGTCGAGCTCCCCCGGAAGGGGGCGCCCGGAGGCGCTCAGGCGAAGATGCGCGGCGCGGCGGCCGGGGGGCGCGCCCCGGGGCCCTCGACGACGCTGCCGTCGGCGGCGCGGAAACGGCCGCCCCCGAGGTCGAGCAGGCAGCGGTCGCGCCCCTGGCGCTTCGCCTCGTAGAGCGCGGCGTCGGCGAGCTGGACGAGATCGTCCGGCCCCCGCGCCTGCACCTCGGGGAAGACGGCGATGCCGGCGCTCGCGGTCAGGTGCAGGGTCGTGCCCCCGTCGAGCGGCACCTCGAGCGCGGCGATCGCACGGCGCACCCGCTCCGCGATCTCGAGCGCCGTCTGGCCGCCGGTGTCCTCGAGCAGGAGGGTGAACTCCTCGCCGCCGTAACGGGCGCAGAGGTCGCGTTCGCGGCAGTGGGCGCGCAGGACCGCCGCGGCGCGGCGCAGCGCCTCGTCGCCGGCCGCATGGCCGTGGCCATCGTTGATCCGCTTGAAGTGGTCGAGGTCGCACATCACCACCGCGAGCGGGCTGCCGCTCTCCACGGCCCCTGCAAAGGCGAGCGCGAGCCGGCGCTCGAGGTGGCGGCGCAGCACCGCCCCGGTGAGCGGGTCCTCGCGCGCCTCGCGGTCGAGCAGCGCCCCCTGCACCCGGGTCGCAATCTGCGGCAGCAGCGTCTCGAGCGCCTCCACCCCGGCCGGATCCAGCCGCCGGGGGTCGCACCAGAGCCGCAGCCGCGCCACCCGGGCGCCGGCGGCGAGGAGCGGGTAGTCCAGCACCCGCCAGGCCGGGCGCCGGTGGAAGCCGGGGAGCGCCGGCGGGGCGGCAGGCGGCACCGCCTCGCCCGGCTCCGGCTCCTCCTCGCCGCGCGCACACCAGCTCTGCGGCTCTCCCTCGCGCGGAAACAGGTCGAACTGGAACCAGGCCGGGGCGAGCAGCTTCCGGCACTCGCCGTGGACCTCGGCGGCGATCCCCACCTGCCGCGGCTCGGCCGCCTGCTGGCGCCGCTTCGCCTCCCGGTTCGCCTCGAGCAGGTCGCCGAGACGCCGCTCGCTCGCCGCCCGGAAGAGCGCCTGCCGGGCCGCCTCGGCGGCGAGCGCCGCCCAGAGGCCGAGGAGAGCCAGGCCGAGGCCGAAGCCGCCCGCCCGCGCCGCCGCCGCCACCGCCAGGCCGGCGGCGTAGCCGGTCGCGGCCAGCGCCAGCGGGCCGGCGAGGGCCGCGAGCAGGTCGCGCGCCGTCGCCCCCTCGCGCGCTCCGCGCGCGACTAGTTCCAGCGCGGCGAGCACCGCAAGGTAGCCGGCCAGCCCCCAGAGCGGCCCCGCGGCACCCGCCACGGCCCCCGCGATGGCGGCTGCGGCCGCCGCGCCCGCAGCCGCGAGGAGGCGCAGCGGCGAGCGCCGCTCCTCGCGCTCGGTGGCGAGCCGCCGCCGCAGCCCGCGGTGGAGGAGCTCGGCAGCCAGCGCCGCGCCGGCGGCCAGGAGCCCGGCGCCGGCGGGACCGAACGAGGCCGCGCCGAGAGGGAGCGCCGCCGCTCCGAGACCCAGGCCGGCGCCGCCGAACGGGCGGTGGAGCGCCGCGGCGAGCGCCCCGGCGGCGAGCGGCGCGAGCCCCAGGGCGGGAGCGGCGGCGGCCGGCCCGAAGGCGCGGGCCACCACCAGCGCCAGCGCGCCGGCCGTCAGGGCCGGCGCCCACTCCAGCGCGCGCCGCCAGGCGGGGCTCATCGCGGGAGGTCGCGGGCCGCCGGCAGGCCGGGGAGCGGCTCGGCGTCGAGCACGGCGCGGAGGATCGCCGCCTCCGTGGCCGCGTGGGCGAGCACCGCCACCTGGTGGACGTGGGCGGGGCGCTCGCCGCGGGCGAGCGTGACCACCAGGTCTCCGTCGTAGAGCGAGAGGGCGGGGACGAGGGTGCGATGGAGCGCACCGAAGGTCATCTGCGAGACCTTGAGGCACTCGGTCTTGCCGAGCGCGGCGTCGGTGAGCACCGCCACGAGCGTCGTGTTCCGCTCCCAGGGGTGATCGCTCGCGGCCGGCATGGCGGCGAGCACCCGCTCGGCGCCGGCGAGCTCGAGCCGGTCCGGCGCCGTGCGGCAGCCGGCGACGAGCCGACCGTTCCCCGGGTCGCGGACGTCGCCGAAGGCGTTGACCGCGTCCGCCGCGGCCCCGGGGACCCCGGGGGGCGCGGTCCGGCGGGCGGAGCCGCCGCCCCCCTTCATCGCCCGCTCGCGCCCCAGCGCCTTGCCCACCGTGGCGCCGGCGCCGGCGCCCACGTTGCCGGTCGCCACCGGGCCCGCGGCGGCCGCGGCCAACGCCTCCTCGGCCAGCGCCCGGCCCGGCGGCGCGACGCCGCCGCCGACGCCGAGGTCGAAGAGGATCGCCGTGGGGACGAGCGGCACCACCCCGTACCCGGTGTCGAAGCCGGCTCCCTGCCGGGCCAGCGCCTCGACCACCGGATCGGCGGCGGCCAGGCCGAAGCCGCTGCCGCCGGCGAAGACCAGGGCGTGAACCCGGGTGGCGAGAGCGAGAGGGGAGACGAGGGAGTCGAACTGCCGCGTGCCGGTGGCCGAGCCGCGCAGGTCGGCGGCCGCCACCGCCCCGTCGGGGCAGAGGATCACGGTGACGCCGGTGGCCGCCGCGCGGTCGGTGCCGTGGCCGAGGCGGAAGCCGGGCAGCCGCAGCTCGCGGCCGGAGGCGAACAGGGGCAGGGGGGCGGGCACGCACGGATGTTAGCGTTCCGGCCGCCTTTCGTCCGAGCGGGCGGCGCCCGACCCCCGCCCCGCCGCCAGTTGGCTTAGAATCCGGTCTTCGGGCCCCGAGGCTGCATCTCGGCCGCTTGCCCGTGCCCCGGGGAGGTAACGACATGCCTGCCAACGAGTTGGTCCTCTACCAGGAGGAGTTCCAGCGCCTCGAGCGCTCGCTGCGCCAGCTGCGCCAGGACGCCAGCGCCCGGGCGGTCTTCCTCTTCGACAAGAGCGGCCAGCAGATCGCCGCCGCCGGTGAGATCGACCAGTTCGACGCCACCAGCCTCGCCTCGCTGACCGCCGGCAACGTGGCGGCCACCGACGGCCTGGCCAAGCTGATCGGCGAGCGGGAGTTCTCGACCCTCCACCACGAGGGGCAGCGGGACCACATGCACATCTCGATCGTCGGCAAGCGGGCGATCCTGCTGGTGATCTTCGACGAGCGCTCCTCGCTCGGCCTGGTGCGCCTCCGCGTCAAGCGCTCCAGCGTCGAGATGGAGAAGATCTTCGAGGAGATGCTGGTGAAGGGCACCCGGACGACCGACGGGCAGGCGCCGGCGAGCCCGTTCGCCGAGATCACCGACGAGGACATCGACGCGCTCTTCTCCGAGTAGGCGGCGGCCGTGACGTTCATCAACTACGCCAGCCGGGAGATCAACTGCAAGATCGTCTACTACGGCCCCGGGCTCGGCGGCAAGACGACGAACCTGCAGTACATCTACTCGAAGACGGCTCCCGAGACGAAGGGGAAGATGATCTCGCTCGCCACCGAGACCGATCGCACCCTCTTCTTCGACTTTCTCCCCCTCGACCTCGGCTCGATCCGCGGCTTCACCACCCGCTTCCACCTCTACACGGTGCCGGGGCAGGTCTTCTACGACGCCAGCCGCAAGCTGATCCTCAAGGGAGTCGACGGCGTGGTCTTCGTCGCCGACTCGCAGGACGAGCGGATGGACGCCAACATCGAGTCGATCCGCAACCTCGACGAGAACCTGCGCGAGCACGGCTTCGACCTGCGCGCCATCCCCTACGCGCTGCAGTTCAACAAGCGCGACCTGCCCTCCGCCCTGCCCGTGGACGTCATGTATCGCGCCCTCAACTTCAAGCGCGAGCCGACCTTCGAGGCGGTGGCCTCGGAGGGGGTCGGCGTCTTCGACACCCTCAAGGCGGTGGCCAAGCAGATCCTCGTCGAACTGCGCAAGCAGTAGGCGCGCTCGCGGCGGCCCTCGGCCGCCCCCGGGGCGCGTGGGGCCCGGCGGGTGAGCGCCGGCCCGGCTTTCCCCGTAGACTCCGCAGTCCGTGCCCATGACCGCTCCCGCCTCCGTCCGCCCCCTCCGCCACGCCGTGGTCCTCGCCGCCGGCAAGGGGACGCGGATGCGCTCGGCCCGCCCCAAGGTCCTCCACCAGGCGGGGGGCCGGCCGCTTCTCGCCTGGGTG
>JAHDVN010000308.1 GCA_023384635.1 Thermoanaerobaculia bacterium | reverse complement strand
GTCCCCTCGGCCTCGGCGGCCAGCCGCGCGAAGAGGTCGCCTTCGGCGGCCGCGAGCCCCTTGGCCCGGCAGGCCTCGACCATCTCGGCGCTGCCGTCGACGCCGCGGGCGGCGACTCCCGCATCGCGCAGCAGGGCCAGGAACTCGCCGCGACCGCAGCCGAGATCGAGGACCTCGCCGCCGGCGAGGTGCGGCAGGTAGACCTCCAACCGCTCGCGAATCTCCTCCTCGGTGCCGCGGTGTCGCGCCTCCAGCCGGAGGTAGGCGTGCTCCTCACCGGCCCGGGCCAGAGCCGCACCGTCGCTTCCCGGAGCCACGCGAGCGAGCGCGCCGAGGCGCCCCCAGAGCTCGGCGACCTCCCGGCGCAGCCGGTCGGTCTTCTGGTCGAGCCGGGCGAAGAGGGCGGGGTTGTGGACCATGACCTCGTGCAGGCCCTGGCGCCAGTACGCCTCGAGCTGCTCGATCCGGCCCTCGTGCCAGCCCACCTTCTCCACCGCGCCGCGCGCCCGCAGCGCGTCGTCCCGCAGCTCCTGCAGGTGCTCGAGGGCGATCAGGTTGAAGACGCGCTGCCGCTCCCAGAGGTCGTTCTGGGGAGTGCGCACCAGGGGTGCGAGCAGGCGCTTGAAGAGAACCAGCAGGCGGCCGAGGAGACCGCGATGGCTCCGGACGGGGAACCGCACATCCTCCGTCCAGAGCCATCGCCAGGCTCCCAGGTCGCGGGTCGGCTCGCCGAGGAACTCGTCGACGCGGCGCGGACCGTCGGGCCGCGCTCCGCCGCCCTCCCCGGCCCCGCCGTCGCTCATGTGGCGGCGACGACGGTCACCGTGAGCTCGGCGATCACCTCGCTGTGGAGATCGACGCGCACCACGTGATCACCGAGGGTCTTGATGCCGCCGGCGAGGTCGATGCGACGCCGATCGATCTCGATTCCCTTGGCCTCGAGGGCCTCGGCGATCTCGCCTGCGGTGACCGAGCCGTAGAGCGTGTTCGACTCCGTCGCCCGCTTGGCGAGCGAGATCTTGATGCCGGCCAGCTGCGCCGCCACCTCGGCGGCGGCCGCACGCTCGGCGGCATGGCGCAGATCGATCTTCTTGCGCTCCTGTTCGAAGCGCTTCAGGTTCCCCGGCGTGGCCACCATCGCCAGACCCTGGGGAAGGAGGAAGTTGCGGGCGAACCCGGGCTTGACCTCGACCACCTCACCGCGACGGCCCTGGTGGCGCAGGTCCGAGAGCAGAATGACCTTCATCTCTGGCGCCCCCTCAATCGGTCGTGAACGGGATCAACGCGATCTGCCGCGCCCGCTTCACGGCCTGCTGCACGAGGCGCTGGTGCCGGGCACAGGTCCCCGAGATCCTCCGCGGCAGGATCTTCGCCCGCTCGAGGATGAACTGCTGGACCTGCTTCGCGTCCTTGTAGTCGATGTACTCGAGCTTCTCGGCGCAGAACTTGCACACCTTCCGCCGCCGGAAGAACACCCGCTTCTTGCCTTGGGGCTTGCCGGCGCGTCCGCCCCGGCCGCCTCTGCCGCCACCGCCCATGCGCGCCATGATCAGGCCTCCTCCCCGGCTTCGGGTTCAGCAGTCTCGCCGGCCGCCGCGGCAGCCGCCGCCGGATCGACGGCGGGCTTCCGGTCCTGATCGGTACGGACCGTGAGGTAGCGCAGGATCTTGTCGTTCTGACGGAGCCGGAGCTCGACCTCCGGCAGCGGATTCTTCCCCTCTACCTCGATGTAGAGGACGACGTAGCGGCCCTCGTTGAGCTTCTGGATGGGGTAGGCGAGCTTGCGCCGCCCCCAGCTCTCCTCGCGCTGCACGGTGGCGCCGCGGGTCGTGATGAGCTGCTTGTACTCGTCCGTCAGCGCCACCACCTCCTCGTCCGAGAGACGGGGGTCGGCGATGAAGACGAGCTCGTAGGTTCTCATGCGGGATCTCTCCTCCCTATGGCCTGGATCAGTCCCGCCGGCGGCGGAACAGAGAGGTCTCCCCCGGCACACCCGGGGGTCTCGGGGCAGTGCCCCGAACGTTGGATGATCTCAGTCGGCCGCTCCGCCGTCAACCACCTCGCCGGCCGGGGGGGCGTTGCAGCGCGCCGCGACCCGCTCGAGGTCCTCCTCCAGCCAGGCCTCGCAGGCGTCGGCGCCGCGTGCGACGACCGCCTCGACCGCCTCCCGCTCCGCCTCCCCGAACGGGGCGAGGACCCACGCCGCCAGGTCGATCTCTGCCGGGGCGGGGCCGATGCCGAGGCGGAGCCGCGGCACCTCGTCCGACCGCAGCTGCTCGAGGATCGACGCCATCCCCCGGTGTCCCCCGGACCCGCCGCCGGCGCGCAGTCGCAGGCGCCCGAGCGGCAGCGCGAGGTCGTCGAACACGACGAGGATGGCGCCCGGCGCGACCTCCTCCCGCTCGACGAGACAGCGCACCGCGAACCCGCTGCGGTTCATGAAGGTCTGGGGACGGGCGACGAGCAGGTCCCCGCCGCGCGCCACCAGGGCCGCGCAGAGCGGGGACCAGCTCCCGAGAGCCCGGCGCCGGGCGACCTCCTCGACGACGCGAAACCCGAGGTTGTGCCGGGTCCCGGCGTACTCCGGCCCCGGGTTCCCGAGGCCGACGAGCAGCCGCAAGGGCTCAGGACTCCGGGGTCTCGGCCTTGCCGCGCCGGATCACCTCGGGCTCGGCGGCGGCCGTCTCGGCGCCCTCGGCCCCTGGCTCGGCGGCCTCGGCGACCCGCGAGTGGGCGATCGCGACCACCACGCGCTCGGGATCCTCGCGGAACTCGACCCCCTCGGGGAGGGCGAGGTCGGCGACCCGGACGTGCTGTCCGGCCCGCAGCTCGGAGACGTCCACGCGGATCTCCTCGGGGATCCGTCCCGGGAGGCACTCCACCTCGAGCTCGCGGCTCATGAAGTCGAGCAGCCCGCCCTCGTTCTTCACGCCCCAGGCGGTCCCGGCGACCTCCACCCGGACCTTGACCCGCACCTTGGCGTCCATGAGGACGCGCTGGAAGTCGACGTGCAGGACGTGCCGGGAGACCGGGTCGACCTGCAGGTCGCGGATCATGGTGTGGCGGCTCTTGTCGGTGCCGGCGAGCTTGAGCAGGAAGACGCGGTTCTCCGCGCCGCCCTTGGCGAGCATCTCGATCTGGATCGCCATCGGGTCCCGCCCGCCGCCGTAGACCACTCCGGGGACCCAACCCGCCTGCCGCAGCCGGCGGCACGGCCCGTCGCCCGTCACCTCGCGCTTCTGGACTTCGATCGTCAGCTCTTCCATGGCCTTCTTTCCTCGATTCCTTCTAGACGAACAGCGAGCTCACCGAGCTGTTCTCGTGGATCCGGCGGATCGCTTCGCCGAGCAGCGGCGCCACCGAGTGGACGCGCAGCTTGCTGCAGGCGGCGAGCTTCTCCTCGACCGGAGTGGTGTTGGTGATCAGGACCGCGTCGAGCGGCGAGGCCGTGATCCGCTCGAGGGCCTGCCCCGAGAGGACGCCGTGGACGCCGGCCGCGAGGATGCGGCGCGCCCCGCGGGCGAGCAGCGCCTCGACGGTCTTGGTGAGGGTGCCGGCGGTGTCGATGATGTCGTCCACGATCAGCGCGTTGCGCCCCGCCACGTCGCCGATGATGTGCATCACCTCGGCCTCGTTCGGCGCCACCCGCCGCTTGTCGACGATCGCGAGCCCGGCGCGCAGGCGCTTGGCGAGCGCGCGGGCCCGCTCCACCCCGCCGGCGTCCGGCGACACGATCACGAGGTCGGGGATCTCCATCCCGCGGATCGCCTCGAGCACCACCGGCGCGGCGAAGAGGTGGTCGACCGGGACGTCGAAAAAGCCCTGGATCTGCGAGGCGTGCAGGTCGAGGGTGAGCACGCGGTCGGCGCCGGCGCGCGAGATGAGGTCCGCCACCAGCTTCGCGGTGATCGGTACGCGCGGCCGATCCTTCTTGTCCTGGCGCGCGTAGCCGTAGTACGGGATCACGGCGGTGATCCGCGTCGCCGAGGAGCGCTTGAAGGCGTCGATCATGATCAACAGCTCCATGACGGAGTCGTTGACCGGGCGGCAGGTGGGTTGCACCACGAAGACGTCGGCTCCGCGCACGTTCTCGTCGATCTGGAAGAAAGCTTCGCCGTCGGAGAAGTCGAACGCCTTCGAGTTCCCCTGCGAGACGCCCAGGTAGTCGCAGATCTCCCGCGTGAGAGCCGGGTGGGCGCGACCGCCGAAGATCCTGATCTCTCCGTA
>JAHDVN010000307.1 GCA_023384635.1 Thermoanaerobaculia bacterium | reverse complement strand
CGGGGGCCGGCCGCTACGAAGGCACCGCACTGCCCAGGCACCCGTAGGGGCGCGTCGCGACGCGCCCCTACCGCTTGGGCTGGCGAGGACGGGAGATCGGGCCAGGGAGTCGGCTACACCTCCCTGACGCCCAGCCTCAGCGCGCCGGCTCGGGCAGCGGCGTGGCGAGCACCTCGGCGCGCGGGCCGGTGAGGCCGAGGCGCGCCGCGAGCCGCGCCACGGGGCGGATCGTCTCGAGCGCCTCGACGAGCACGGCGGTCGTCACCTCCTGGTCGCCCTTCAGGTTCGCCATAAGGGCCTGCAGCGGCGTGCGCGGCGTGGGGAAGAGCTTCAGCTCGACCGGCGCGTCCGGGGCGAGCCCCGCCGCTTCGCGGGCGAGGCGGAGCGCCGTGGGCATGCCGCCGACCTCGTCCACGAGGCCGATCCGCTTGGCGTCGCTGCCGCTCCAGATCCGCCCCTTGGCGATCGCGTGCACCGCCTCCCGCGTCATGCCGCGCCCCTCGGCCACCTTGCCGGTGAAGTCGACGTAGATGCGGTCGAGCGCCGTCTGGAAGCGCGCCCACTGCTCCGGCTCGTAGTCGGAGAGCCCCGTCCACATCGTCGCCGCGGCGCCGTTGTGGACCTCGTCCCAGGTCAGGCCGAGCTTGGCCCAGGCGTCGCGAGTGAGCATCTTGCCGGCGAGCACGCCGATCGAGCCGGTGATCGTCCCCGGCTGGGCCACGATCTTGTCGGCGGCCATGGCCACGAAGTAGCCGCCCGAGCCCGCGACGTCGCCCATCGAGACCACGACCGGCTTGCCCGCCTCGCGAGCCCGCTTCGTCTCGTGCCAGATGGTGTCCGACGCGACGTAGGAGCCGCCCGGGCTGTCGACCCGGAAGAGGATCGCCTTGACCTTCTCGTCCTCCACCGCGTCGCGGATCGCCTTGGCCACCGTGTCGGAACCCATCGCGAAGTCGCCGGTGAACGGGTCGACCTTGCTCTTGCCGCGCTGCACGCCGCCCACGCCGTAGACGAGGGCGATCCGATCGCCCTTCTCGTGCGGGCGCCCGGCGAGCTCGAGATACTTGCCGAGCGATCGGCGCTCGGCCTCGGCGCCGGCGAGCTCCTCGGCGCGCTCGTAGACGGCATCGCGATAGGAGAGGGCGTCGACCAGCCCCGCCTCCACCGCCTCGGCGCCGAAGAAGGGCCCCCGGTCGACGAGCGCGCGCACCTCGTCCGGCGTCTTGCCCCGGGCGGCCGCGATCCCCTCGAGCAGCTGTGCGTGCCAGGAGTCGGCGATCCCCCGCATCGCCTCCTCGTGCGGCGCCGTGAACTCCTTCTCGGTGAAGATGTTCATCGCGTTCTTGTACTCGTAGCGCTGGTCCATGCGCGGCACGACGCCGAGCTTCTCGAGGGTGCCGGCGAGGAAGGGGGACTCCATGATCACCCCGGTCAGGTTCACGTCGCCGGAGGGCTGGAGGTGGATCTCGTCGAAGGCGGTGGCGAGGTAGTAGGAGGTGTTGCCCGGGCCGAACTCCCCGAACGTCTCGGCGTAGGCGATCGCCTTCTTGCCGGAGGCGCGGAAGGCGGTGACCGCGTCGCGGACCTCCTGCGCGGTGGCCATCCCCATCGGCGCGGCGCCGAGCCGGGCCACCAGGATGGACACCCGCTCGTCGCCCGCGGCGCGCTCGAGCCCGTCCACGAGGTCGCCGAGCGCCACCGCGTGGCCGAGCATGGCGCCGGCGAACGGGTCGTCGGGCTTGTAGGCGATCACGTTCGTCTCGAGGTCCACCTCGAGCAGGACCTGCTTGGGCAGCCGCGGCTTGGCGGCGGCGGCGAAGATGCCGAAGGTGAGGGCGACCAGCAGGACCAGCGTCGCGAGGATCCCGATCACCGCGAACAGACCGACGAAGAGCTTCTTCATGGCGTACCTCCTCCGGCGGATGATACGAGGATCGACCCGTTCGGGTTTTCGGCCGGAAGGAAGGGGGGTGTAGAGTCGCGCGGCAGTCCCGAAGAAAGGAGGGAACCGATGGTCACCCTGGCCGCACTCTGGCTGCCGATCGTCCTCGCCGCCGTCGCCGTCTTCCTCGTGAGCTCGGTCGTGCACATGGCGCTGCCGATCCACAAGCACGACTACCGGCGCCTGCCGCGCGAGGAAGAGACGCTGGAACAGCTGCGCCGCGCCCCGCTCCCGCCGGGTATCTACTTCTTTCCGTTCCACGCCTCGGCCAAGGAGCTCGCGGACCCCGGGGCCCGCGAGCGCTATGAGAAGGGCCCGGTCGGGATGCTCACGGTGCGCCCGAACGGCGTCCCTTCGATGGGTCGCTTCCTCGCGCTCTGGTTCCTCTACTGCCTGGTGGTCAGCCTCTTCGCCGCCTACCTGGCAGGGCGCACTCTGCCCCCGGGCACCGACTACCTCGCGGTCTTCCGCGTCGCGGGCACGGCGGCGTTCCTCGCCTGGGGGATCGGCGAGCTACCGGGCTCAATCTGGCGCGGTGCCCCGTGGCGCGTGACGCTGAAGCACGTCGCCGACGGTCTTCTCTACGCCCTCGTCACGGCCGGCGTCTTCGGCTGGCTCTGGCCGCGCTAGGAGCGGCCGGCCGCTACTCGCGGACGATCTCGACGCGCCGGTTGCGGGCGCGTCCCAGGGCGGTGGCGTTGTCGGCCACCGGGCGCGCGGCGCCGTAGCCCGCGGCGCGGAGCCGCGCGGCGGCGACGCCGCGCTCGGCCAGGGCGTCGCAGACCGCCGCGGCGCGGGCGGCCGAGAGCTCCTGGTTGTGCGCCGCGGTGCCGGTCGAGTCGGTGTGGCCCTCGATCGCGAGCCGCCACTCGGGGTGAGCCGCGAGGGCCCGCGCGACGTCCTCGAGCACCGCGCCGGACTCTCTGCGGATCACCGCCGAGTCGAGGTCGAACTCGATCCCGTAGAGCCGGGCGCGCCCCGCGCCGGCGAGCGCGCGGGCCACCTCGCCGCCCACCGAGCCCGACCAGTGAGGGCAGGTGCCGACCGCGTCGGAGATCCTCGTGCCGTTCCAGACCCCGTCGGGGGAGCGCCCGCGGTCGGTGCGGTGCCAGTAGTGGCCGCGGAAGCTGCGGCCGTCCGGGGCGAAGACCATCACCGCCGGCCCGCCGTCCTCCGGCCCCCCGGACTCCTGCCAGGCGATCCGCATCACCCGCCCCTCGACGCTGCCGGAGAAGAGACCCTCGTCGTACTCGTAGCAGCCGACGAGCGCCGTTCCCTGCTGCCGCACGTGGAAGCGCGAGTAGTCGGTCTCGTACGTTCCGGAGACGTCGCCGAGCGGCTCCGGCGCGGGCGGGCCGCCGTATCCCCGCAGCGAGCAGAGCTCCACCCACTCCGGGTCGCCGTGGTTGTCGAGGATCTCGAGCTGCACCCAGCGCCCCGCGATCTGTGCCGCGGCGGGGAAGCGCTGGCCGTCCCGGCGGTCGGCGAGCGCCGCCTCGAGCACGGTCGCGAACGGGCCCCCGGGGCCGGTGTCCGAAACGCCGAGGCGGATCCGCTTCGCTCCCCGCCCGTCCCCGTCGAGGCAGGCCGTGTCGAGCTCGAAGCGCTCGAGCGTCGCCCGCCCGGCAAGCGCGAAGACGAAGCGCTGGCCGCCCGTGACCCCCGCGACCGAGGCCCAGCCCGAGCCCGGATCGTCGTCGAGAAGCTGCACGGCCGGCCAGCCGGAGTAGCTCGGCGGCTCGACCACGGGGAGCGCCCCGGCGCCGAGCGCGAGCAGGTCGACCGGCTCGGCGGCGGGGAGGGGAGCGAGAGAGAGGAGCGCGAGGCAGAGCGCGGCGGCCGGCAGACGGAGTCTCATGGCGTGTCCTCCGGAGGTGAGCGGCGGGGTCCCGGGCCCATGGTACGCCTCCCGGCCGGGGAGGGTGCCGGCTCTTCTCCGCCGCGAGGGGAGGTCCGCGGTCCGGGGGAGGGGGGTTCCGTTCGCAGGTACGATCCCGGCATGAGCGACCCGGAAACTCCCGCCGCCGTCCGTCACGCCGCGATCTACGCCACCCTCGGACTCCCGAAGTTCGTGCACTGGCAGGTCGCACCCGGCCTGCGCGCCGGGCGCAACCCGCTCTCGGAGCTCGACGTGCGGGAGCTCGCCGGGCTCGGCGTCACCCACCTCCTCGACCTGCGGGAGGAGTCCGAGTGGGGGGACCCGGGGCGCGTCGGCTCGGAGGCGCTGGCGGCCGCCTCGCGCCTCGGCCTCGCGCGCCTCCATCTCCCCGTCCCGGATCGAGGAGCACCCGCTGTCGCGCAAC
>JAHDVN010000306.1:3891-4261 GCA_023384635.1 Thermoanaerobaculia bacterium | reverse complement strand
GCCGGATGGTCGCGGCGCAGTCTGGCCGCCAGCTCGCGGCGGCGGGCGATCTCGCGCGCCGCCTCGGCGGCCTCGGATCGGGCGCGGTCCCGCGCGGCGAGCGCCTCGGCGGCGAGACGGCGGGCGTCTTCGATTCGGGTGGTCACTCGTGCACCTCCTGCAGGATGGGGTCTAGGAGCGCCAGCGATGCCGGCGGCGTGAGGGAGGCGAGCCGCACGCGGACACCGAGCAGCGCAAGGTCGAGCGCGGCCGCCGCATCGGCAAGCATCCGCACCTCCTTGCGGGAGGGGCGGAACGGGGCGTCTAGGGTGGAGAAGTGAACGCGCAGCGCTTCCACGTCGGCGAGAGCACGGGCGAGCGCGGCGACTAG
>JAHDVN010000306.1:0-3881 GCA_023384635.1 Thermoanaerobaculia bacterium | reverse complement strand
TGCGCCACGGCGGGCGGCTCGCCGTCTTCGCGGTGGGAGTCGCGATAGCAGTCGAGGGCGTCGGCGAGCACGCTCAGACAGGCGGCGCCGGCACAGGCGAGGGAGGCGATGCGCCGCACGGGGGGGGGGGCTTGCTGCCGGTTGCTGCGGTCAGGCTTCACCGGTGGATCTCCTGTCCGGCCTCTGTAGTGGAAGCCGAAAAGTAGTTACGCACGGCACACTTCCGAGGGGAAACGTTCCCACGTTCCCACGAACGACGGGGGTCGGAACGAAAAGCGGGAACGCTTCTCCCCCGTGAAACCGGGCGATTGCGGGAGCGTTCCCACGTTCCCGGCAATCTCGCGAAAACTCCTTTCGGCGCCTACTTAGTGGGAACGGGAACGGGGTCACGGTGCGAGCCTCCCCACCCACGCGCTCTCCTCTTCGCTCTCGGGCGCGAAGCCGGCTAGCAGGGCCAGCCGCTCCACCCGCCCCCCCGCGTCGTGAGCGTGAATCTCCGGCGGACGAAGCCCGAGCCGCTCGGCGCGGCCTCGGGGTGTCACGAACGCCCGTCTCTTTCGCGTGCCGTGCGCGACAATCTCGACCGACTGCGCGTTGAACGGCTCGGCGCGCAGCGTGCGAGCGATGGCGCGAGGGTTCGGGTCGAAGGCGCGCTCGGCAGCGAGGAACGCGGCGAGCGCGGGCACGAACACGAGCAGGCGCCCAGACACCGTGACCAGTGCGGCAGGATCGCTCCGCCGCAGGTGCGAACCTTCGAGCGCGTGCGCCCACTCGGCGGGAGAGCCCTCGGGCAGAACGTGATGCGAGCAGAGCACGCCGTTCTCCACCGCCGATAGCAGAATGTCGGCGAGCCCGCCTTCGTCGCACGGGATCGCGCGCTGCGCGATCAGCTCGGCGACGGCCGGCCACTCTTTCGCCGGCAAGGTGATGAGCTTCTGCGCCGACCCGAGCACAGCGCCCCGCACGCGGTCGAATCGCAGGAGGTCGCGCCCGTCGCCCAGCTCGACCTCTATGCCGTCTAGCGTGAGGCGGTAGACGGGAACGGGCTCCACGGTGCGGAACACCTCCACGGCCTGCGACTTGAAGACGGAGCAGAGGCGTTGCCCCACGTCGGGGGTGAACGCCGCACGTTGCCGCGCGGCATTTTCGAGCGAGTACCTGATCCAACTCACGCCGCCGCGCATCGTCGCCCACTTCGGCCGGCGGGCCGGCGCGAGTGCGAGCACGCGCTCCGCGATGGTGAGGTCGCCCTCGACCGCTTCGAGCGCCGCGATGCAGAGCTTCCAATCCGAGGCGCTGCGGTCGGCGCTCGCTTCGCCGCGCCACGCCGCGCGCGTCTCGGGGTCCTCGGCGAGCAGGCGCGCCATCTCCTCCACGTCGGCGTGCTCTCGCGCGGGAGGTGCGCTGGGGGCCGGCGCGTATGCGGCGGCCGGCGCGTCTCCGAAGTGCCGAGCCGCGAGCCAATCGAGCCCCGCTCGGCAATCGGCGAGCTTCTCCGGCGGATCGCCGAAGGCGCAGCCCGTGAGGGTGAAGTAGCGCGCCTCGCTGTAGACCTCGACCTCGCCGCTCCTTATCTTCACGCGGTGACGCGGAGAGCGCCACTCGCCGCGGCACCACAGCTTCACGCCCGCGCGGCTCGGCGATACTTCGACGTAGGCGTTGGGGAAGCGGTCGAGGATCTCTCGCGCCCACGGGAGCGGCGCGCCGTCGGCGAAGCAGTCGTCAAGGTCCACGCCGACGATGCGATCCTCGGGCGCGAAGACGCGGCCGACGCCCTCCCACTTCGCGGGCGCGGCGGTGAAGGCCGCGAGCGCCTCGGGGAAGGTGCGCCAGGTCGAGGGGTCGGTCGAGGAAGCCTTGCGAGTCGTGCCGGCGATGTACGGCACCTTCGTCGGCTTGCCGCCGCGCAGCTCGCTGCGCCACACGACGAAGCGCTCGCCTTCGAGCAGCTCGGCGGGCACGGTGGAGAGGTGGTGCTCTGCGGGGGTAAAATGAAGCACGGCCCCCGCCTCTGCCCGCGCTGCCGGTCGCACGGCGCGCGGGCTTTTCTTTTCGGCTCCCGCGCGCATGGTCAGCCTCTCGCCGCGCTGCGGTTGCGGTCGAGGATCGCGCGGTCGAGCGTGCTCGCCTTCCACCCCACCGCACGCGCCGAGATTCGGGCGGGCGGCGGGATCAACCCAGCCGCGACCATTCGATAGACGGTCGAGCGCCCGATGCCGAGATGCGCGGCGGCGGCGCGGGGCCGGAGAAAGGCGTCGGGTGAGGGTTGGGATGCGGATCGCGGCATATGCACTCCCTCCGGGGTGGGTCCCGGTTTCTTCCGCGCGAGCGATGCTCGCGGGGGGAGTGCCTTGCCATCGCTCCGCGCCCCGGTGCACTTGGAGTCAGCGTGGGGGGCACTTTCCCTACGCGGAGCGGCGATTAGTCCTGTCAAGCGGCGCGGCGGGGCACGCCCCCGAGCGCTCGCCGTTAGTCTCTCACCGCCTCGGAGGAAGTCAAACGAGCGCCCCGCAACCCCTGTGGTGCCAGAGAGTTGCGGGGCGGTTTACCCTACGCGCCCACGCGGAACGAGAGCACGCTCGCTTGGGGTGCGCCCGCGATGATCGCGCGCAGCCGCCGGGCGAGCACCTCGACCGCCTGCATCCGCTCGGGCGCGTGGTGGTGCCGGTCGTAGACCGCCGCCATGCGTGAGCCGCCGGGCCGCACGTGATTCAGGAGCCGCTCGGCGAGGTCGAGGGGAACTTGCGCGGCGCTCAGCTGGGAACGGAAGGTGCGGCGCAGGTCGTGGAAGCGGAACGGAGCGACCTCTCCCAGCTCCGCCACCATGCGGGCGTGCACGCGGGCGACGGCCTTCTTCGGGTCGCTCAGCCGCTTGCCCTCTCGGGTCGAGGGGAAGAGCAGGCCGCCGCCGTCTCGCACCGTGTCGAGGTCGCGGAGCACCTCACGGGCGAGGGTGGAGAGCGGCTGGCGGATCGGGCGGCCCGTCTTCGAGCGGCTCGCCGGCACTTCGAGCCAGAGCCCCCACTCGTCTTCGGCGAGGTCGCCCCACGTGGCGCCGAGCAGCTCGCCCCGCCGCAGCCCGGTTGCCAGAGCCAAGCGCAGCGCGCAGCGCGTCACCACGGGCTCTTCCGCCGTGGCGCGCCAGAACGCGGCGATCTCCGGCTCGCTCAGCGCCCGGTCGCGCTCCGTCTCGACCCCGGGCCGGGCGATGCGGAAGGCGGGGTTTGCCGTTACGCCGGGGAAGCCGTCCTCGACCGCGAAGGTGTAGAGCTTCGAGACGAGAGCCAAGGTGCGGTTCGCCGCCACGGGGGCGGGGCGGCCGGGCGCGCGGCGGGCGCCGCGCCCGTCGGCGATGGCGCGAACGAGCCGCCGCACCTCCGCCGCGTCTATCGAGCCGGCGGGGCGGTCGCCCCAAGCGGGCGAGAGGTCGCGGGCGATCTTGCGCCGGTCCTCTTCGAGCGTGCGCTTGGGGGCGCCGCCCCGCTTGCGGTACCGCCGGAGGTACAGCTCGCACAGGGCGGCGAACGATCCCGCCTCCGCCTCCGCCCGCTCAGCGGCCAGCGCGCGGCGCTCGGCTTCCTTCCGGGCGAGGGGGTCGCCCCCCTGCCCGATCTCGCGCGCCATGTCGGCGGCGAGCGCCCGGGCCGCCGAGAGGGTCAGCTCGCCGCGCCCGAGCGTGGCCTGCCGGCGCCGGCCGGTCAGGGGGGAGGTGTAGCGGTAGCGCCACTCCCGCCCGCCGCCGGGGAACTTCCGGCACGTGAAGCCCGGGAGCTTGCCGCACCGCAGCTCCACGAAGGCGCCGCCCTCGGGGACCTTCGCCTTCTCGACCGCCAGAGCGGTCAGCTCGCCCGCCACCTTCCGCATCGTCTACCCCCCGCCGC
>JAHDVN010000305.1 GCA_023384635.1 Thermoanaerobaculia bacterium | reverse complement strand
CCCTGGCGGCGAGCCGGGCGCGGAGGGTGTCGCGGTGATCGCCCTGGATCTCCACGCGGCCGTCGCCGGCGGTGCCGCCGCTGCCGCAGGCGCGCTTCAGCTCGGCGGCCAGCTCCTGGAGGAACGGGCGGTTCTGCGGCAGGCCGGCGACCACGGTGACCGTCTTGCCGCCGCGGCCGGCGCGCTCGAGCCGCAGCACGGCCTCGATCCGCTCCGGCAGCGGCTCGTCGAGCCGCGCCGAGCAGCGGCAGTGGTCCGCCGGCCAGCCGCAGACGGGGCAGAGGCGGCCGCGGCCGGTGGCGTAGACGGGGCGGGTGCCGCGGTCGGAAGGGCGGGAGGCCATCGCGGGGAGCTTAGCGGGTGGGAGAATCGCCGGCCATGGCCGCCTCTCCCGATCCGAGCCTCGACCTCGCCCGGCTCGCCGCGGCGCTGGCGCGCCACGAGCCGCGGCGCGAGCCGTCGGTCCCGCACGGGCGGAAGGCGGCGGTGGCGGCGGTCGCGCGCGACGGGGCCGCCGGCGCCGAGCTCCTCTTCATCCGCCGCGCCGAGCACCCGAGGGATCCCTGGTCCGGGCAGATGGGGCTGCCCGGCGGGCGGGTCGATCCCGGCGACGCCGGTCCGCTGGCGACGGCGATCCGGGAGACGCGCGAGGAGCTCGCCCTCGACCTCGCGGCCGCGGGCCGCCTGCTGGGCGCGCTCTCGGAGGCCCGCACCCACCTGCGGCTCGGCCGCTCCCCCTACAGCGTGGCGCCGTTCGTCTTCGCGATCGCGGGCGATCCCGCCTTCGCGCCGAGCGCCGAGGTGCAGGAGGCGCTCTGGGTGCCGCTCGCCTTCCTCGCCGACCCGGCGCGCCGCGACTCGCTCACCTGGGTGCGGCGCGGTGTGCCGCTGCCGATGCCCTGCTGCCGCTTCGAGGGCCGGCCGATCTGGGGTCTCACCCTGCGGATCGTCGACGAGCTGCTGGCGGTGGCGGCTCAGAACGCGCCGGCGAAGAGCACGCGGTAGGTCGCGACCTCGGGCGGCAGGCCGGCGCTCTCGAGCTCGTGGACGAGCGCGGCGAAGCGGTCTCCCCGCTCCCAGCGGCCGGCCGCCTCCGCGCTCTCCCAGAGCCCGAGCGCCAGGGTGCGGCCGCGCCGGTCGAGCCCGCGCAGGAGGAAGATCGAGACCAGCCCCGCGGCCTCGCCGGCGGCGGCCTCGACCGCCGCCCAGGCGCGGCGCTCGACCTCGTCCTCGCGGCCGGCGGCGGCCTGGACGGCGATGGTGCGGGCGAACGCGACTCCCGTCAGCGCCCGTCCGAGGGCCGGCGGAAGCGCGAGCTCCGCCGCGTAGCCCTCGACCTCGAGCTCCTCGTCCCCGGCGCCGAGCGGGTCGCTCCCCGGGGCGTGCGCGGGGAAGAGGGGCTCCGTCTCGCCGAGCAGGCGGCCGAATCGCCCCTCGCGGTCGTAGGCGTCGGCGGCCTCGGCAGCGCGCCAGAGGGTGAGGGAGGCGACTCCGCGGTCGTCCGCCGCCGGCGCGAGAGCCACGGCCGCGAGGCAGCCGGGGGTGGCGGCGAGGGTGGGGCCGATCCGGTCGCGGTAGAGGCCGGCGAACGCCGGGGTGGCGCCGGGTGCGAGGCGCAGGCTGAGGAGACGCGCGTACATCGCCGCCCGGAGTCTACCGCGCCGGGCGGCCGGTGGCTCGCGAGCTTGTCGAGGGGCGGCGCGGGCTCGAGGAGAGGCAGGGAGGCGCGCGCGCGTGCTACGCTGGCGAAGCCCCAGTGGCCCAGGAACCGATGAGCCCCTCCTCGCCCCCTTCGATCGGCGGCTCGCGTGTGCGCCTCCACGTGGTTCCGGCCGACGGACATCCCTTCGAGCACCTCTTCGAGGGCGACTCGCTCGTCATCGGCCGCTCCTCGAGCGCCGGGTTGGCGATCGCCGACCGCTTCCTCTCGCGCCAGCACTCGCGCCTCTTCCGCGACGGGGGGCGCGTCCTGGTCGAGGACCTCGGCTCGCGCAACGGCACCCTCCTCAACGGCGAGCCGGTCGTGGTCGCGCGGGAGGTCGTGAGCGGCGACGTGCTGCAGCTCTCCGGCAGCGCGATCACGGTGCGGAGCGAAGGGGATTCGGGGTCGTCGGCGGCGAGCACCGGCGCCGCCCTCCACACCCTCTTCCGCTCCGCCTCGGAGCTGCTGGCCCGGCGCTCCGAGGTCCCGCCGTCGCCGGACGCGGTGGCGCTCGCCCGCTATGCCGAGCGGCTCAAGATGCTGCACGAGGTGCACCAGGCGCTCGGCCGTCCGATCGCGCTGACGGACCTGCTGGAGCTGATCCTCGACCGCGCCTTCGTCCACCTGCGCCCGGAGCGGGCGGCGATCTTCCTCACCACCCCGCAGGGGGAGCTGATCCGCGCCGCCAGCCGCTCCGCCGCCGGGCCGCGCGACGAGCTCGTCGACTCGCGCAGCCTCGCGCGGGAGGTGATCGACAAGGGGCTGGCGGCGCTCGTGCTCGACGCCCAGACCGACTCCCGCTTCGCGGACGCCCAGAGCCTGCTCGGCTCCGGCGTGCGCAGCCTCATGGCGGCGCCGCTGCTCACTCCCGAGGGGGCGCTCGGGATGATCGCGCTCGACTCCCGGCTGCACGTGCGCCAGTTCGAGGAGGACGACCTCGAGCTGCTCGTCGGCCTGGCCGCGGTCGCGGCCATGCGGATCCGCAACGTGGCGCTGGCCGAGGAGGCGGCCGAGAGGCGGCGGATGCAGGAGGAGCTGGCGCTGGCCCGCCGCATCCAGGTGGCGCTCCTGCCGGCGCGCATGCCCGAGCTGCCGGGCTACGAGCTGCACGGCGGCAACGTCCCGTCGCGCGGCGTCTCCGGCGACTACTACGAGGTGGTCGAGCGGCTCGACGGCCGGGAGTGCGTGCTCTTCCTCGCCGACGTCTCCGGCAAGGGGGTGGCGGCCTCCCTGCTCACCGCCAGCCTGGAGGCGCTCGCCGCCAGCCCGATCGAGGACGGCCTGGCGGCCGACGAGATCTTCGGCCGCCTGTCGCGGCAGCTCCACCACCGCACCCCGCCGGAGAAGTACGCCACCGCCTTCATCGCCATCCTCGCGCCGGAATCCGGACGGGTCTGGTGGGCGAACGCCGGCCACAACCCCTCGCTCGTCCTGCGCGCCGCGGGCGGGATCGAGCAGCTGGGGCCGACCGGTCCGCCGCTCGGGCTCCTCCCCGGAGCCTCGTTCCGGGTGGTGGAGACCTCGCTGCACCCCGGCGATCTGCTCGTCCTCTACACCGACGGCATCGTCGAGGCCACCGACCCGGACGACGGCGAGTACGGGCTCGGGCGACTGGTTTCGATCTGTTCGGCCCACCGCGAGGAGCGGCTGGGCGAGCTGGCGCGGCAGCTGGAGGAGGACCTCGAGGCGTTCGTGCGCGGCGTGCCGTTCGCCGACGACCGCACGATCGTGCTGCTGCGGCGGCTCGGGGCCTGATCCCTAGAAGAGGCGGGCGAAGAGGACCCGGTAGCCCGCGACCTCGAACGGCGCGGATCCCGCCGGCGCTCCGCCCTCCCCGCCGGCGACGGTCGAGCGCCAGCGGTAGAGCGGCGAGAGAGTGTCGCCGAGGTGCTCGGCCAGCTCCTCGAAGCGGCCGCTGAGCTCGTAGCGAGCGGCGAGGTCTTCGCTCTCCCAGAAGCTCAGGCCCACCGCCCGGTGCGGACGATCCTGGCCGTGGAGGAGGAAGACGGAGCGGAGCCCGGGCAGCTCGCCCGCCGCGGCCAGCACGTCGGCGCGGTAGCGCCGGTCGAACTCGTCGGCCCGGCTCGGCTCGACCTGCACCGCGATGGTGCGTGCGAAGCGGACCTCGCCGAGCGCCTCGCCGAGCGCTCCGGGCAGGAGCAGCCCCCCCGAGTACCCCTCGACCAGGAGGTCCTCCTCGATGTCGCCGAGCCCGGCCTCGCCGGAGGAGGGGGGGAAGAGGTGCTCGGTCTCGTTGAGCAGCCGGCCGAAGCGCCCCTCGCGGTCGTAGGCGTCGGCGTCCTCGCCGGCGCGCCAGAGGGTGAGCGAGACGAGCTCGTGCTCGCGCAAGGTCTGGGCCAGGGCCACCGCGGCGAGGCAGCCGGGGGTGGCGGCCAGGGTCGGCGCGATCCGGTCGCGATAGAGGTCCACGAACGCCGGAGCGGCACCGGGCAGGAGCCGGAGGCTGACGAAGCGGGCGTACATGAGCTCGGCCGAGTCTACCCCGGAAGCCCGCGGGCGCTGGCGAAGAGCCCGATCTCCTGGGCGCGGCCGACCGCGAGC
>JAHDVN010000304.1 GCA_023384635.1 Thermoanaerobaculia bacterium | reverse complement strand
CCGAGGAGGGTCCCCTTGCCGTCGAGGTCGAAGACGAGCCCGATCCGCGGGTCGAAGCCGTCGGTCGAGACCGCTTCGAAGCTGGCGCCGCCCGCGAGGCCCGGGGTCAGGTCGCCGGTCCACCAGCCGTAGCGCAGGCCGAGGTTGAGCTTGAGGCGGCGGGTGAGCTCGACGTTGTCCTGGACGAAGAGGGCGGAGTTGGTGCTCTCCGCGTCGAGCCGGATGCGGCCGCCCCAGTCCGAGGAGATGAAGCCCCAGGTCGACGGGTCGTTCGGGTCGAACGGCCCGTCCCCCTCCTCCGGGCGCCAGGTGAAGCCGCCGTTGCGCCGCCGCTGCTCGAGCCAGCTGCCGCGCTCGTGGCTGCCGCCGACCTTGATCTGGTGGCTCGTGCGGCCGAGCGAGAAGAGGCGGTCGTAGCTGGCGGTGAGGGCCTGGCTCTCGAGGTCCTGCTCGCGCGTGTAGAGGGAGTTGCGGAAGATGTCGCGGTTGCCGCCCAGGATCTGCACCGACGGGATGTCGCCGTTGAGCGGCGTGCGGTCGTTCTCCCCGTCGTAGCCGGTGAGCTTCAGCTCGAGGAAGCTCGCGCCGCCGATCACCTTCTGCCAGGCGGCGCTGTAGGCGAAGGCCGGGCTCTCCTGGGTCGTCGCCGCCTCCGGCGCGGTGAAGCTGTCGAGGTCGCGGTTGTCGGTCTCGACGTCGTCCGAGATGAGGACGAAGCCGAGCCGGTCGCCCGGGGTGAGGTCCCAGCTGAGCTTGCCGTAGAGCTTGGTCTCGGTGCGCTCCTCCTCGACCGGGAGGAAGGCGATCGCGTCGGCCGTCGAGTTGATGCCGTCGACGATCCGGGTGTCGGTGCGGGCCTGCTGGGCGGAGAGGAAGTAGTAGAGCCGGTCGCGCAGGATCGGGCCGGAGATGTCGGCGCTCAGCTCGCCGCGCGAGTCGCGCTCCTCGCCCGCCTCGAGGGCGTTGACGTTGCTCGAGTTGAGCGACTCGTCCTCCCAGTTCAGGCGCACCGCGCCGGTGAGCTCGTTGCCCCCCGACTTGGTGACGAGGTTGACGAGGCCGCCCTGGAAGTTCCCGTACTCGGCGCCGGCGCCGAGCCCCTTGACCTCGATCTCCTCGATCCAGTCGACGTTGGGCAGCAGGAAGTCGCCGCCGAAGCCGGGGTTGTTCACGCCCACGCCGTCGAGCTGGTAGGCGTTCGCCTGGGTCGTCGAGCCGCCCCAGACCTGGTCGGGGCGGGCGCCGGCGGTGAAGGCGACGAGCGACGTGGCGCTGCGGAAGGTGGGCAGCAGCTCGAGCTCGGCGGCGGTCAGCGTGCTGCCGGAGTCGGTGCTGCCGGTGTCGATGAGCGGCGTGGCGCCGGTGACGGTGATCTCCTCGGAGACCGTCTCCGAGGGCGCGAGGCGGACCTCGATTTCGGTGGTGTTCGCGGCGCTGACGCGCAGGTCTGCGAGCCGGACCTCGGCGAAGCCGTCGAGCGCGGCCGTGACCCGGTAGTCGCCGGGCGGCAGGAAGCCGAGCCGGACGCGTCCGTCGGCGTCGGTCGTCCCCTGGCGCTGGTTGGAGCCGTCGGGCCGGGACGCGGCGACGGCAACCCCGGGGAGGGCCGTCCCCTGCGCGTCGACGACGCGGCCGGCGAGGACCCCCGTCTCGGCCGTCTGCGCGAGCGCGGCGGCCGCCGGGGCCAGGGCGAGGACGAGGGCGAGAAGCACGGGGGTGAGTCGGTGGCGGGGCATCCGGTTCTCCTCGTTGTGTGAAACGCGCCTTTCTTGGCGACTGGTGTATGAAATCTTCTTTGCAGATTCTGCGGCCCCGGGGAGACCCTGTCAATAGGGGCTCAAGTAATTGTCTCTGTTGATTTTGTGAGCGTAGTTCAGGATTTGGATTGCTTGAAATGGCAAGTTCATCTATCCTCGGACAGCTGAAATTGACGTTGCGGAGACCCCATGCACGAGCTGAAAGCAGAGGCCGACTTCCGGGAGCTGGTCCTGGGGCACCTCGGGGAGCTGCCGCCGCAGCAGCAGGCGATCGCGGCGTTCCTCCTCGAGCACCTCGGGGAGGTGCCGTTCCTCTCAGTGCCCACCATCGCGCAACAGACGGGGGCCTCGGAGGCCACCGTGGTGCGGCTCGCCCAGCGCCTCGGCTTCGACGGCTTCAGCGAGCTGAAGGCGGCGCTCCTGGAGCTCGTCCGCGAGCGGCTGGCGGCGCCCCGGGCGCTGGTCGCCAACGGCGAGGCCGAGCTGCTCTCCGGCGTCGCGCGCCTCGAGCAGGGCAACGTGCAGCGCCTCGTCGAGCGGCTCTCCCCCGCCGACTTCCGCGCCGCGGCCGCGGCCCTCTTCAAGGCGGACCACGTCTACCTCTTCGGCATGGGGATCTCGTCGCTGCTCAGCGAGCTCGCCGCCTACCTCATGACCGAGATCGGCCTGCGGGTGACCGCGCTCTCGACGCGCTTCTCCTCGCCGCGTGAGCAGCTGGTCGCCCTGCGCGCCTCGGACCTGCTCTTCGCCTTCTCCTTCCCCCCCTACTCGCGCCAGACCCTCGACCTGCTGGCCGAGGCGGCGCAGCGCGGCCTGCCGACGGTGGTCGTCACCGACCGCCCCGACGCCCCGGCCGCGGCGAGCGCGCGGCACGTGCTCGCCGCGCCGACCGACAACATGCTGCTGACCAACGCGGTGGCCGCCGTGACCGTGCTCCTCAATGCGCTGGTCACCGAGATCGCGGTGCGGCACCAGGGGCGCGCGGTGGACGCGCTGACGCGCATCAACCGGATCCTGGCCGAGGAGGAGGACGTGCTCCATGGGACGACCTGAGGCTCTCCGCTCCCGCGCCGGGACCCCCTTGCTCCTCCTGCTCTCCCTCGCCCTGGTCGCTCCCGCGCGGGGGGGCGAGGCGCCGGCTCCCGCCGGCCATCTCCTCCTCATCGGCGGCGGGCCGCGCCCGCCGGCAGTGATGGCGAAGTTCGTCGCGCTCGCCGGCGGCCCCGCGGCGCCGATCGTCGTCTTCCCGACCGCCTCGGAGCTCGCCGACACCGGCGCGGTCTACGAGCGCGAGCTCGCGGCCCTCGGCGCGGAGCGGGTCGAGGCCCTCCCCGTGCACGACCGGCGGGATGCCGCGCGCGCGGATCTGGTGGCCAAGGTCGAGGCCGCCGGGGGGATCTTCTTCAGCGGCGGCGACCAGCGCCGGATCACCGCGGCGCTGCTGGGCACGCCGCTCGGCCGCGCGGTGGAGGCCGCCTACCGCCGGGGCGCGGTGGTGGGCGGGACCTCCGCGGGCCTCGCCTGCATGAGCGAGCTGATGCTCACCGGCGAAGGGGAGTTCGACGGGGTGCGGGCGGGGGCGGTGGAGGTCGTGCCGGGCCTCGGGCTCCTTGCCGGCGTCGTCCTCGACCAGCACTTCCTCGCCCGCCAGCGCCTCAACCGCCTGCTCGCGGTGATCCTGGAGCGCCCGGCGCTGCTCGGCATCGGCGTGGACGAGGCGACGGCGATCTGGGTGCGGCCGGACGGCACCCTCGAAGTGATGGGCGAGAGCCAGGCGGTGGTCGTCGACGCCCGCGCCGCCGCGCTCTCTCGCGCCGAGGCCCCGGAGGGGAGGCCGGCCCCCCTCGGGGCGGCCGACGTCCGGCTCCACCTGCTGCTGCCGGGCGACCGGCTCGACCTCGTCAGCGGCCGGCCGCTGCCGCGATAGCCCGCGCCGGCCGGCCGCTCAGGCGCTCTCGGCGGCCAACAGGTCGGCGAGCAGGCGGATGCGGCGGCGGAGCGACCCGATCAGTACGTGCTCGTCGCGGGTGTGCATGCCGCCGCCCACCGGCCCGAGCCCGTCGAGCACGGGGATTCCCGAGCCCGGAGGGAGGAAGTTCGGGAAGGAGATCCCGCCCCGGTCCTCCTCGAGCTCGAGGCGCCAGGCGCGCGCGGCGGCGGCGGCGGCGGCGCGCGCCCCATAGGCGAGCCGGCTGGGGGTCGGCTCGAGCGCGGGCACCGGTTCGCCGAGGGAGAGCTCGCAGCGCACCTGCCCCTCGGCGGCGACGCGGGCGGCGAGCGCTCCGAGCTCCTCGGTGAGGTCGCGCCGCTCCTCCTCGCGGAAGAACCGGGCCTCGCCGTCGACGCGCGCCCGGTCGGGGACCACGTTCAGGAGGCGGGCGGTGCCGAGAATTCCAGCGAGTCGCGCCGGGTCCGCCACCGCGGCTGCCTCGGCGGCCACGAGCCGCGCCGGGTTGACGATCGGCCCGCGGCCGGGGCGGGAGAGCGCAGCGGCCGCGGCGACCCACC
>JAHDVN010000303.1 GCA_023384635.1 Thermoanaerobaculia bacterium | reverse complement strand
ACTCGGGATCTCCGGGCCCGGGGCGGGCTTCGGCACCGTGGCGCTGGTGGTCGATCCCGGCCGCCGGCGGGAGGGGGGCGAGGGGCGGCTGCTGCTGGTGTCGCGTGCGGCGGACTGCACCGGGGCGGGGGCCGAGCCGATCGCCCCGGAGGAGATCGGCGCCGCCCTCTTCCGCGCCGCCGGCCTGCCGCAGAGCGCCGAGCTCCCGGAGCCGCCGCCGCAATGCCGCTGGCCCGCGCCGCCGGCGCACCTGCCCGGCTTCGGCGAGCGCGCCCCCTCCGGGCCCGCGCCGGAGGGCGAGGAGTACCTGAAGAGCCTGCGCTCCCTCGGCTACCTCTGAGGGGCCTCCCAGGCGGCGGTGCGCAGGGCGTGGAGCTCGCCGCTCGGGTAGTTGACCCAGCCGGCGAGCTCGCGCGGCATCACCGCGACGTTCACCTTCGTGAAGAGGCTGAGATAGGGGAGCTCCTCGGCGAGGAGGCGCTGCGCCTCGACGTAGTAGGGCCGCCGCGCCGCCGGGTCGAGGAGGCGGGCGCCCGCCTCGACGAGGGCGTCGAAGCGCGGGTCGGCGAAGGCGCCGCGGTTGGCGCCGGCCGGCGGCACGTTCGCCGAGTGCAGGACCTGCCGGTAGAGGTCGGGGTCGTTCACCCCCGTCCAGGTGAGGCTGAAGAGCTGGAAGGCGCCGCGGCGCACGTCGTTGTAGAAGGTCGCGAACTCGTGGGAGACCACCTCGGTGGCGATGCCCGCCTCGGCCCACATCGCCTGGACGATCTGGGCCTGGAGCAGCGCGGTCTCGTCGGTCGAGGTCTTGTAGACGAGGCGCAGGCGCGGCTCCGGGCCGGCGCCGTCGGGGTCGGGGAAGCCGGCCTCGTCGAGGAGCCGGCGGGCGGCGTCGAGGTCGCGGCCGCGCGGCGCGAGGGTCTCGTCGCGCGCCCAGTGCCCCGGCGGGATCATCGTCTCGGTGACCACGCCGAGGCCGCGCCAGAGGGTGCGCACCAGCCGCTCACGGTCGAGCGCGAGGAGCAGCGCGCGGCGCACCCGCACGTCGGCGAGCGCCGGGTCGCGGAGGTTCAGGCCGAGATAGGCGTAGTTCGCCCCCGGGCTCTCGACGACGCGGAAGCGCTCCCGGCCGCGGAAGCGGGGCACGAGGTCGGGGGGCAGCGCGTTGACCACGAGGTGGACGGAGCCCTTCTCGAGCTCCAGCGCGCGCACCGTGGCGTCGGGCACCTCGCGCAGCACCACGCGCGCGAGGCGCGGCGCGCCGCCGGGGTGATCGGGGAACGCCTCCAGGTCGAGCCGCTCGGCGCTGGCGGAGGCGAGGCGGAACGGGCCGCTCCCGACCGGCCGCCGCTGCAGCGCCTCGGGGGTCGCCTCGGCGGGCACGATCCCGAGGTAGGAGGTGAGGGTCGCGGCGAGCGCGCCGTTCGGCTCGGCGAGGAGGAAGTCGACGGTCCACGGGTCGGGCGCCTCGAGACGCGCGACCACCGCGAGCGCGGCGCGCTTGGCCGACGGGACGCTCCCGTCGAGCAGGCTCCCGAAGGTGAAGAGGACGTCCTCGGCGTCGAGCGCCGAGCCGTCGTGGAAGCGGGCGCCGCGGCGCAGGTGGAAGCGCAGGCGCCGGCCGCCGTCGAGCGCCTCCCAGCGCTCCGCGAGGTCGCCGACCAGGTTCCCCGCCGGGTCGCGGGCGAGGAGCCCGGAGTAGACGAGCTCGTAGAGGCGGCTCGAGGCCTGGTCGGTGCCGAGCCGCGGGTCGAGCTGGAGCGGTGCGCTCTCGAGCGCGACGACCAGGGCGCCGTCGGCCGGGGGCAGCGCGGCGGGAGGGCGGGCGCAGCCCGCCGCGAGCGACAGCAGGCCGGCGAGGAGACCGGCGGCGAGCGGCAGGGGGCGGCGGCAGGCGGGGGCCACGGCGGCTTCTGGTACCATGCGCGGCCATCGCAGGCCGCGCCAGGCGGCCAACCTAGCACGCGGCGCCCGCCGCGGCGCTCTCCCAGCGGAAGGTCCAGGAGATCCCATGACGAAGCGCTCGACCTCGTACCTCCTCGTTCTCGCCGCGCTGCTGCTGCCGGCGGCGCCCCCTGCGTCCGCGGCGGCCCAGCCGGCCGAGCCGCGGGTGCTGGTGCTCGGCTTCGACGGCGTCGACGCCGAGCTCACCGAGCAGTGGATGGCCGAGGGGCACCTGCCGAACCTCGCGCGGCTGCGCGAGCAGGGGAGCTACGCGCCGCTGCGCTCGACGGTGCCGTCGCAGACGCCGGTCTCCTGGTCGACCTTCTCGACCGGGCTCCACCCCGGCCGGCACGCGATCTTCGACTTCCTCAAGCGCGACCTCGAGACTTACCGGCCGAGCTTCGCGGCGTTCGACGAGACCACGGTGCCGTTCCTGGCCGGGAAGTGGAACCCGGCGCTCTTCGCGGCGGTGGGGCTCCTGCTCGGGGTGGTCCTCGGGTTCCTCGCCGCCTGGCTGCTGCGGATGCAGGGGCGCTCGCGGCGGGCGGTCGCGGCGGTGGCGGGGCTGGTCGCGGCGCTCGGGCTCGGCTGGGTGGCGCGCGAGCTGGTGCCGACCTCGCGGCCGCTGGCGATCAACCGCCAGCAGGGGGACACCTTCTGGGAGGTGCTGGGCGAGGCCGGCAAGCGGGTGCGGGTGATGCGGATGCCGGTGACCTTCCCGCCCGAGCCGTATCCGCACGGCGAGCTGCTGGCCGGCCTCGGCACGCCGGACCTTTCGTTCCGCATCGGCAAGCCGTTCTACTTCACCTCGGAGCTCTTCTTCCAGCCGAAGGGGCACGGCGACTTCTCGATCGAGACCGTCGAGCTGGTGGACAACAAGGGCGTGATCCCGACCGAGATCCAGGGGCCGCCGAACAAGCTCTTCCCGGAGCGGAGCGCCTACGTGAAGATCCCGATGCAGCTCGCGGTGGCCGAGGACCGCTCGCGCCTCGAGATCGAGGTCTCGGGGGCGCGTCTCTCGCTCGCCCCGGGAGAGTGGAGCGACTGGGTGCGCTTCACCTTCCCGTTCAACTCCCTGGTCAAGATCCAGGGCATCGGCCGCTTCCGCCTCCTCGGCCTCGACCCGGAGGTGCGGCTCTACCTCTCGCCGATCCAGTTCGACCCCGAGCGGCTGCCGCCGATCCTCTCGCTGACCACCCCGCGCTCGTTCGCCGACGACCTGACCTCCCGCTTCGGCCTCTTCAAGACCATCGGCTGGATGATCGACACCTGGTCGATGACCGACGGCACGATCGACGAGGAGGTCTTCTTCGAGGACGTGGCGGCGACGGTGGCGAAGGACGAGGAGATGCTGGTGGGCCTGCTCGCCGACGACGAGTGGGACGTCTACTTCCACTACTTCGAGTTCACCGACCGGGTGCAGCACGTGATGTGGCGCCACACCGATCCGCTCCACCCGCTCTACACCGAGGAGGGGCACGCCCGCTGGGGCGACTCGATCCGCAAGAGCTACGAGCAGATGGACCGCATCGTCGGCCACGTCATGGAGACGATGCCGCCGGAGACCTTCCTCATGGTGGTCTCCGACCACGGCTTCGCCTCCTGGCGGCGGGTGATGAACTACAACACCTGGCTCGCCCGCGAGGGGTACCTCGTGCTGAAGGGGGAGAGCCCCGAGAGGGCAAATCTCGAGGACCTCTTCGACCAGGGGGAGTTCTTCGTCAACGTGGACTGGAGCCGCACCCGCGCCTACGCGATGGGGCTCGGCAACATCTACGTCAACCTCGCCGGTCGCGAGAGCCAGGGGATCGTGCAGCCGGGCGCGGAGTACGAGGCGCTCACCGCCGAGATCCGGCAGAAGCTCGAGGCGTTCCAGGATCCCGAGAACGGCGAGCACCCGGTGGCGCACGTCTGGACGCGGGACGAGGCGTACGGCGTCTACGACCCGAACTTGATCCCCGATCTCTTCCCGTCGAACAACGAGGGCTACCGCGTGGGCTGGCAGGACACCCTCGGCATCGTGGCCAAGGAGATCGTGGAGACGAACCGCGACATCTGGAGCGGCGACCACTGCTCGCTCCACCCGCCGCTCGTCGACGGCGTGCTCTTCGCCAACCGGCCGCTCGACCTCGACCCGCAGCCGTACATGGGCGACGTCATGCCGACCCTGCTCGCGCTCTACGGGGTGGCCGAGCCGGTGCGGCTCGACGGGCGCAGCCTGCTGCCGTGAGGCGGCGGCGCGGGCAGCGGATC
>JAHDVN010000302.1 GCA_023384635.1 Thermoanaerobaculia bacterium | reverse complement strand
GCAGCGCGCCGAGGTGATGGTGATCAACGAGCTGCGCCTCAACTTCATGGACCCCGAGGCGCCGAAGGTCCTCGAGACCCACCTGCGCCAGTTCCTCGCCCTCGACCCGCCCGCCGGGGAGCGGTGACGGCTCCGGCCCGACAGCTCCACCCGGCCGGCGCCGCCGGGCTCGCCGCGTTCGATCGCGACGAGTACGGAGAGGCCGCGGCCCGGAGGGACGGCGCGGCCGTTCCCGGCGACGTGGAGCGCGAGCTCCTCGCCGCGCTCGCGGCCCTCGCCCGGGCGGGCGAGGCCGCGCGGGCCGGCGACCTCGCCGCCGGCGAGGCCGAGCTGCTCCGCGCCCGCACGGCGCTCACGACCCTGCCCCGCCGGCTGCTCGGCGTGGACGTGGCGCGCCTGCGCCGCGAAGCCGAGGGCTGCGACCTCGCGCTCGCGGCGCCGCCGCGGCCCCGCGCGGCGGCGGGCGGCCGGCGCGGGCCCTGGCTCCGCCTCGCCCTGCTCGTGCTCCTGCTCGGCGGCACCTTCGCCGCCTTGCGCTGGACCCCCGCCGGCGAGCTGGTGCGGCCGGAGCGGCTGCTCGCCCTGCTCGAGGCGGCGCGCGGCCACTGGTGGATGCCCGCCGTGCTCCTGCTCCTCTACGCGGGGCTCTGCCCGCTCGGGGTGCCGGCCACCCCGCTCCTCTTCGCCGGCGGCGCGATCTTCGGCATCGTGCAGGGGACGGCCTGGAACGTGCTCGGCACCCTCGTCGGCGCCGCCACCACTTACTGGGTGGCGCGCAGCCTGGGACGCGAGGCGGTCGAGCGGCTCGGCGGCAGCCGGCTCGCGCGCGCCGAGCGGATGCTCCACAAGCACGGCTTCTTCGCCCTGGTGGGGCTGCGCTTCCTGCCGATCCCGTTCCCCTTCGTCAACGCCGCGGCGGCGGTGGCGGGGATCCGCTTCCCGGTCTTCATGGCCAGCTCGGCGGTCGGCCTCGCGCCGGCGGTGGCGGTCTGGACCTACTTCTCCTCGGCCCTCGTCCACGCCGCCGCCGAGGATCGCGCCCGGCTCGCCCGCGAGCTCGCCGCGGCCATCGCGCTGCTCGTCGGCCTGGTGATGGTCCCGACCGCGGTGCGCCTCTCGCGCCGGCGCCGTCGCCTCGCCCGCTTCCGCCGCGCCCGCGAGCGGCGGCTCGCCGCCGAGCGCGGCGCGGAGTGACCTAGGCGCCGAGCGCCTGCTCGACCTGCTCGCGGTCGACGAGCAGCGCGCCGTTGGCCGCCGAGGCCTCGGGCTCGAACTCGTAGTCGCGGATCACGCGCCGGAAGACCTCCTTGAGGGCGCGCGCCCCGAGGCGCGGCTGCCGGGCCGCCCGGCGCGCGATCTCGCGCACCGCCGCCGGCGAGAGGGCGAGCTGCACGCCGCGGCCGGCGAAGTAGTCGCGGGCGATCCGGTAGCCGGAGTCCGGGGTCTCGAGGAAGATCCGCACCAGCTCCTCCTCGCCCAGGTCGGCCAGCAGCACCACGGCATCGAAGCGCGAGAGGAACTGCGGGCTCATCCCGTAGTCGAAGAGGTCCTCGTTGCGCAACCAGTCGCGCAGCGCGAAGCGGAGCTCCTCGCGCACCCGCCCCCCCTCGACCACCGTCACCGGCTGCAGCGCCCCCTTGTCGCGCCCGATCGTGACGCGGTCGAAGACCGCGTCGTAGAGCCCCTCGAAGGCGCCGGCGCAGACGAACAGGAGGCCGCTCGAGTCGACGGTCACCGACGAGCCCCCGGCCCACTCCGGCAGGTCGAACGGCACCGCCTCGTTCTCGATCAGGGTGAGCAGCGCCTCCTGGGCGCGGATGCCGCGCACGTTCGCGACGCCGCCCACGTGCGAGCGGATCTTGTCCACCTCGTCGACGAAGACGAGCCCCTGGCGGGCGCGCTCCAGCAGGGCGTCGACCGAGGCCGCGGGCCCGAGCTGCTCGCGGGCGCGCTCGAGCAGCCGCCGCAGCACCGCCTCGCCGGGACGCCCGCTCTCCGCCTCCTCGCCGAGCACGTTGGCGTGCAGCCGCACCACGGTGGAGCGCACCGCCAGCTCCGGGTCCGCGGCGAGCAGGCCCTCGACGGCGCGCATCAGCGTCGTCTTGCCGGTGCCCGACGATCCGATCATGAGGATGTTGCCGACCCCCAGACCGGCGAGCTTCTTGGCCAGCGCGATCGCCATCTCCCGCACGGCGTCGCCCTGGCCGATCACCCGCCGGCCGAGGGCGTCGGCGATCTCGCGCGGCGAGGGGAGCTGGGGGGCCACGGCGGGATCATAGCGTCCGGCGCCGGCAGTCGATAGATTCGGCCCATGCGCCGACTGCCGCCCACGCTCCTGCTCCTCCTCGCCTCCTCCGCCGCCCTCGCGGCGCCGCCGAAAACCGCCGGCCCGGCGCCCTCGCCGCTCGCCGCCGCCGAGGAGCGCCTGCACGCCGAGGATCCGGAGGGGGCGCTCGCGCTCCTCGCCCCGCACCTGAGGAAGCAGCCGGACGACGCCCAGGCTCTCCTCCTGCGCGGCAGCGCCCGCTGCATGAACGGGGAGACCGCCGCCTGCCGCGCCGACCTGGAGCGGGCGGTGGCGCTCGACCCCGGGATGCGCCAGGGGTGGCTGAACCTGGGGGCGCTGGCGGTGGCCGAGAAGCGCTGGCCCGACGCGCTCGCCGCCTTCGGCCGCGCCGAGCAGCTGGCGCCCGGCCTGGCCGAGAACGACCTGAACGCCGGCGCCGTCCACCTCATGGAGGGCGACCTGGCGGCCGCGAGCCGCCGCTTCGAGAGCTTCCTCGCGCGCGAGCCCCGCTCGGCCGACGCTTTCTACCGGGTGGCCGCCAACTATGCGCTCGCCGGCTACGCCGCTCTCGCCGCGCGGGCGCTGGAGCACGCCATCGCGCTCGACGAGCGCTCCCGGGTGCGCGCCCGCCTCGACCCGAACTTCGAGCCGATGCTCGACCAGCCGCCCTTCCCCGCCCTCTTCGCCCAGGACCGGCGTACCCTGCCCCCGGACCACGTGGTGGCGCGGCGGGAGTACGGCCGCGCCTACGACGGCCCGGAGGGCAAGCTCCTCGGGGCAGTGCTCGACGCCGTCCAGCTCTCGGGCCGCCCGTTCGATCCGCGCGTCGACGCGACCCCCGACTGGGCGGTTCTCTGGAGCGAGTTCCGGATCCGCGTCGGCACCAACGCCGCCGGCCGCGGCGAGGTCGAGCTCTCCGCCCCGGCGACCGCCTTCCCCCCCGCCGAGTGGCAGCGCCGCACCGAGGCCTTCTTCCAGACCGTCGCCCGCCAGCTGGCGCTCGGCGAGAGGTGAAGCTGCGGGTGCGCTGGCCGAGCTCGCGCGCAGGGGGACTCTGAGAGTACGGAGGTGTCACGTGTCTGAGTCGTCTGCCGAATCGGGCGGGGGAGAGACTTCCATTGTCCGGCTGCCGGAGCGGCAGTTCAGGGCCCTGCTCGCCGTGGCGCAGATCGGCTCGTTGTTCCCGCTCGTGATGCTGTTCACCTCGGCTCGCGGGCTGGAGGGGGCCACAGGGATCAACCGGTATTTCTGGGTGGGACTGGCTTCCGTGGTCTTCTCCTGCCTCTCCTATCCCGTGGTCATGGCCTACCGCTCGTGGCACCCGCAGACCCGAGACCTGCCCCCTCCCCCGCTGCGCCGGTTCCTGGTGCTCGGGCTCGTCGGCCTGATCGGTCTTCTCCTGTTGGCGGCCCTGCTCTGGGAGGTGCTCGGCCGGTAGGCAGCAAGCCCGCGCCGCGCTCGGGACGGGGGCAGCCCGCGGGGGCGCGGTCGTAGGGTTGAGGCGGCGGGCGGCGGCGCCGACGAGGCACCGGCCGCTCGCCCGGCGTCAGGGCCTCGGGAGGGGATGGGCGACCATCTTGGTGCAGCGGACCGACTTCTTCAGCCGGTTGTTGGCCTCGTCGGCCTCGGTGAGGACGTTCGTGGAGTCGATGAAGTACTCCACCTCCTTCGCCTCGAAGCCGAGCTTGTAGGGGTTCGCCGTCGTACCCACCTGGTGGGAGAAGTACTCGCCGGGGGCACGGTTGACGCCCATCGCCTGGTCTTCCACCTTGGTTCCGGCGACGAAGACCTGGTAGCGCAGGGTCGCCTCGATCCGCACGGTGCCGGTGTTCTTGAGGCTCACCCAGAGGATGCAGGTGTCCTTGTCGACCCAGACGTCGTGCGCCGCGATGTCGCGCCGCAGCGGGATCTTGGGGAGCTCCTGCGCGGCGAGCGCGGGGGCCGCCGCGGCGGTCGGGGCCGGCGGCGGCTCGGCGAGTCCGGAGGTGGCCAGGTAGAGCCCTGC
>JAHDVN010000301.1 GCA_023384635.1 Thermoanaerobaculia bacterium | reverse complement strand
CTGGTCGGGGGTGGGCCGGTTCCCCGCCCCGGTGAGGTCAGCCTGGCCCACGCCGGCGTGCTCTTCCTCGACGAGCTGGCGGAGTTCCGCCGGGACGCTCTGGAGGCGCTCCGCCAGCCCCTCGAGGACGGGGTGGTGCACGTGGTGCGGGCGCGAGCCCGCCTGAGCTTCCCGGCCCGCTTCACCCTCCTCGCCGCCATGAACCCCTGTCCCTGTGGCCACCTCGGCGACGCCCGCCACGCCTGCCGCTGCCCGCCGACGGTGGTCGAGCGCTACCGGGCCCGGATCTCCGGCCCCCTCCTCGACCGGATCGATCTCCACGTGGAGGTGCCCGCCGTGCGGGTCTCCGAGCTCGCCGCGCGCTCCGGCGAGGGGAGCGCCGCCGTCGCCGAGCGGGTCCGCGCCGCGCGCGAGCGGCAGGCCCGACGCTTCGGGCGAGCCCACCCGACGCCGTGCAACGCGGCGCTCACCGCCGGGGAGCTCACCAGCGCCTGCCCGCTCGAGCCGGGGGCGCGGTCCCTGCTCGAGGCGGCGTTCGAGCGGCTCGGCCTCTCGGCCCGGGCCCACTCCCGGGTCCTCAAGGTGGCGCGGACGATCGCCGACCTGGCCGGCGCCGAGGTCCTCTCGGCCGCCCAGGTGGCCGAGGCGATCCAGTACCGGGTCCTGGACCGGCGGCTGGGCTGACCCGATCCCGGGGGTCTCTTGACAACCCCCCCCGCCCGCCGCTAGCGTTCCCGCGTTCGGCAAAATTCCGCCGCCGCCCCCGAGGCGGCGTCTCCAAGAGAGGGCGACAGAATCGGCATGAGTTCGAAACACCACACGGTCATATTCGTGCCCCACGAGCGGGCCCAGTTCCGCAAGTGGCGGGTGTCGAATCGACAGCTCGGCGTGGTGATCGGCTCGGTCGCGCTCGCCCTCTTGGGGGGGCTGGTTTCGCTCGCCCTCTTCCTCTCCTCCACGACCGACCGCGGCGAGCTCTCCCGGCTGGCGGCCGAGAACGAGCAGCTGCGGGGCCTCAACCAGGAATTCGAGACGCGGCTCACGGAGTTCCGGGAGCGCCTCGCGGAATCGGAGGACCGCACCCGCAAGCTGGCGATCGTGGCCGGCCTCCAGTCGCTCGGCGCCAGTGCCGAGGGGGGCGTCGGCGGGGCCTTCCGCCAGGCGCCGGTCGAGATCTCGGAGACCACCCTCTCGGAGGCCGAGGCACGGCTTGACCTCCTCTCCGGCCGCCTCGAGGAGGTCTCGGCGCAGCTGGAGCGCAATCTGGGGCTGGTTTCGGCGACCCCGGCGATCCGGCCCGTCTCGGGTCTGATCACCAGCCGCTTCGGCCATCGCCGGGACCCGATCACCGGCCAGCGGGCCTACCACAGCGGCATCGACATCTCGGCCCCGCCGGGCAAGCCGGTGAAGGCCGCGGCCGCCGGGGTGGTGACCAAGGCCGGCCACTACGGGCCGCTCGGCCGGGCGGTCTACGTCGCCCACGGCTTCGGCATCACCACCGTCTACGGCCACCTCTCGCGCATCAACGTGAGCCCCGGCCAGCGCCTCGAGCGCGGCGAGCTCGTGGGGCTCGTGGGCAACTCCGGCCGCGCCACCGGGTATCACCTCCACTACGAGGTGCAGGTGGACGGCAAGGCCGTCGACCCGGCCGCCTATTTCCTCGAGTCGGGAGTCGGCGCCCTCTTCTGATCGCCGCCGCGGTCCCCGGCCCCCCGGCCGTCCTCCTCAGCCCCTTTGCTACACTGCCGCGGGTCGCGCGCTTCGCGCGCCATCCTGCCCGAGTGACCCCGGAATGTTCGACAGAGTCCTGACCAAGATCTTCGGCACCAAGCACGAGCGGGACGTCAAGCGTCTGCAGCCGCTGGTGGCCGCCATCAACGCGCTGGAGCCGTCGATCCGCGCCCTCGACGACGAGGGACTCAGGCGGCGCACGGCCGAGCTGCGCGAGCGGGTCGACCAGGGGGCGCCGCTCGACGACCTGCTCGTCCCGGCCTTCGCCACGGTGCGAGAGGCGGGCCGGCGGGTGCTCGACATGCGTCACTTCGACGTCCAGCTGGTCGGCGGCATCGTCCTCCATCAGGGCAAGATCGCCGAGATGAGGACCGGCGAGGGCAAGACGCTGGTCGCGACTCTCCCCGTCTATCTCAACGCCCTCACCGGCAAGGGCGTCCACGTGGTCACGGTCAACGACTACCTGGCTCGCCGCGACTCGGAGTGGATGGGGCAGATCTACCGGTTCCTGGGCATGTCGGTCGGCGTCGTCCAGCACGACATCCCCGACGCCGAGCGCCGCCGCTCCTACCGCTCCGACATCACCTACGCCACCAACAACGAGATCGGCTTCGACTACCTGCGCGACAACATGAAGTTCGACCTCGAGTCGATGGTCCAGCGCGGGCACCACTTCGCGATCGTCGACGAGGTCGACTCCATCCTCATCGACGAGGCGCGCACGCCGCTGATCATCTCCGGTCCCTCGGAGGAGTCGGTCGACAAGTACTACCGGATCGACCGCATCATCCCCCGCCTCACGCGCGGCGAGGAGAAGCAGGAGCGCGACGGCAGCAAGTACACGACCGGCGACTTCGTGGTCGACGAGAAGGCGCACACCGTCGCCCTCACCGAGGAGGGGGTGACCAAGGTCGAGAAGCTGCTCGCGATCGACAACCTCTACGACATCGAGAACATGGACCTCCTGCACGGGGTCCAGCAGGCGCTGCGCGCCCACCACCTCTACCAGCGCGACGTCGACTACCTGCTCAAGGACGGCCAGGTGGTGATCGTCGACGAGTTCACCGGGCGCATGATGCCCGGACGGCGCTGGTCGGACGGCCTGCACCAGGCGGTGGAGGCGAAGGAAGGGGTGAAGATCGAGCGCGAGAACCAGACGCTCGCCACGGTCACCTTCCAGAACTTCTTCCGCATGTACGAGAAGCTCGGGGGGATGACCGGCACCGCGGCAACCGAGGCCACCGAGTTCGAGCACATCTACAAGCTCGACGTGGTCTCGATCCCCACCAACAAACCGATGATCCGCGACGACCGGCAGGACGTGATCTTCCGCACCGCCACCGAGAAGTGGGGCGCCGTGGTCGAGGAGATCGAGGAGTGCATCGAGCGCGGACAACCGGCGCTGGTCGGCACCCTCTCCATCGAGAAGAGCGAGGAGCTCTCCTCGATGCTCAAGCGCAAGGGCATCCGCCACGTGGTCCTGAACGCCAAGTACCACGAGAAGGAGGCCTCGATCGTCGCCCAGGCGGGCCGCAAGGGCGCCGTCACCATCGCCACCAACATGGCCGGCCGCGGCACCGACATCCTGCTCGGCGGCTTTCCGGAGGGCCTGGCGCGGAGCGAGGCGGACCCGGAGACCGAGCCGGAGGCCTTCGCCGAGGCCCTCGCCCGCTACCGCGAGACCTGCGCCCGCGAGCGCGAGGAGGTGCTCGCGGCCGGCGGCCTCCATATCATCGGCACCGAGCGGCACGAATCCCGGCGCATCGACAACCAGCTCCGCGGCCGCTCCGGCCGCCAGGGCGATCCCGGCTCCTCGCGCTTCTTCCTGTCGCTCGAGGACGACCTCATGCGGATCTTCGGCTCCGACCGGATCCAGGGCCTCATGGGCAAGCTCGGCATGCAGGAAGGGGAGGCGATCGAGCACGGGATGGTGTCGCGTGCCATCGAGCGGGCGCAGAAGCAGGTCGAGGGGCGCAACTTCGAGACTCGCAAGCACTTGCTCGAGTACGACGACGTGATGAACAAGCAGCGCGAGGCGATCTACCGCCTGCGCCGCGACATCCTCGAGGGGCGGGAGGGGCGCGACTACGTCCTCGGGCTCGCCCGCGACATCCTCGACGAAAAGATCGACACCCACTGCCCGGAGAAGACCGACCCGCGCGACTGGACGCTCTCCGAGCTCGCCAAGGAGATCCTCGCCTACTTCGACCTCGGTCTCCACGGGCTCGGCTTCGCGCCCGAGGAGCTCGGGGTCGAGGAGTTGCGCGGCAAGCTCTGGGAGGCGGTCGAGGGGAAGTACCGCGAGAAGGAGGAGCGGCTCGGCAGCGAGCTGATGCAGGTGCTCGAGCGCGACGTCATGCTGCGCTTCGTGGACCTCGCCTGGAAGGACCACCTGCTGGCCCTCGACCACCTCAAGGAGGGGATCGGGCTGCGCGGCTACGGTCAGCGCGATCCCCTGAACGAGTACAAGCGCGAGAGCTACGAGCTCTTCTCCGAGCTCAAGGAGCGGGTCGAGGACACGGTGGTCAAGACCCTCTTCCGGCTCGAGCCGGTCTCCGAGCAGAAGATGGCC
>JAHDVN010000300.1 GCA_023384635.1 Thermoanaerobaculia bacterium | reverse complement strand
CGACGGCGATGACCTCGGCCTCCTGCGGCTTCTCCTTGGCGGTGTCCGGGATGATGATGCCGCCCCGGACCTGCTCCTGCGCCTCGATCCGCTTGACCACGACGCGATCGTGCAGGGGACGGATTTTCACGGTTCCTACCTCCTTCACTAGGTTGTGGGTTGTCGCCTCGACTTCCGGCGCGGGGATGTTAGCACTCGCCCCCGCCGACTGCTAACAGCGTAAAACCTTAGTGCCAGGCTGTCAAGCCCCTCGGACGAGACCCGGCGGCCGGGGGCCGCAAAAGCCCTGGTCTGAATCGAAGCTACTGAAACGGGAGAAGTTACGAGGCCGACGACGGGGGCAGCCGGCCGGACTCGAAATCGAACACCACCGGGGGGGTCGCCCAGCCGGTCGTCCCGTCCTCGAAGTCCGCCATCGAGACCACCGGCGCACTGCCGGAAACGGCCGCCTCGGCCACGGGGACGGCCGCCGGGACCGCATCCCCGGACACGGGCGCGGCCGCCTCGGCCACCCGGATCTCCGCGGGCCCCGCCACGGCGCCCTGAGCGGCGGGAGCCCCGGGAGCCGCCGCCATCCCCCCGCCGGGGGCCGGGGGCGCGGGGCGGCCGGCGAGCCAGGTCACGCCGACGGCCGCCACCAGGGCCGCGGCCGCCGCCAGCCCCGCCCAGGAGAGAGAGCGGCCGGGGCGCAGCGGGAGCGGCGCCGGGAGGCGCTCGCCCGCGAGCTCCTGCCGGAGCGCGGCCAGGGCCGCGGCGGTCGCCGCCGCCTCCGGGTCGGCCGCGAGCCAGGCCTCGACGCCCTCCGTCTCGATCGCCGAGAGCTCGCCGTCGACGTAGGCGGCGAGCAGGGCGAAGTCGTCGCCCTCGGCCGGCGCCGCGGCGAGGCTGGCGCGCAGTTCCCCGGCGAGCCGGGCGGTGGCGAGGGGGGCCGGATCTCCGCTCATCGCTGCCACGGATCCGGAAAGGGGGCGCTTGATACCACCGGGGTCAGCTCCCGCGCATCCGGCGCTCGTGGCGGGCGCGGGCGCTCTTGCGCAGGTTGTTGACCTGCCGCCGGGTGAGGCCGAGCCGTTCGGCGATCGCCAGGTCGTCGCACGGCAGGAGCGGCCAGAGCCCTTCGAGCTCGGCCGGCGCGATCTCGAGCACCGCCGCCACCTCGGCCACGGAGGCGACGGAGGCCTGCGGGACGAGCGAGAGCATGTCGCCGCCGCGCGCGTCGCGCAGGTTGAGGAGCAGCGCGCGCCGCTGGGCCAGCGGCAGCTCCCCGATCTCGCGCCAGAGCCGCACCAGGTACTCCCGGTCGGCCAGCCGCGCCACCTCCTCCCGCGCCGGGTCGGCCAGGCGCGCTCCCGCCGGATCCCCCTCCTCGAGGCCGACCTCCCCGTCCTCCACTCCGAGCTGCCGGGCCAGCTGGTCGACGAGGTCGGCGAGCCGGCAGGGGGCTCCGAGCCCCGCGAGGCCGCCGCGGACGAGCGGGACGAGCGCCGGCGGCCCGGCGAGCGGCACCGCCGCGAGCGCCTCCCGGAGCGCCTGCGCGCCCGCCGCGGCGCGCGCCGGCCCGGCGGCGCGGCCCCCCCGGGGGCGCAGCCGCGCGGTGGCGCAGAGCCAGGCGAGCGAGGCGTCCTGCCAGAGGGCGAGCGCCGGGTCGTGGGTGAGCAGGTAGCGGAGGCGGTCCTGGAGGCGGGCCCGCTCGGGTGCCAGGCGCCGGAGGTGGGCGCGGCAGGCGTTGAAGCCGGTCGTGGCGACGTAGCCGCCGAGATTCGCCACCGGCTCGGCGTCCCCCTGCCGCAGCCCGCCCAGCTGGCGGGCGAGGCGCAGCAGGGCTGCGGCGTGGAGGTCCTCGAGCTCCTCGGCCGGGCGCTCGCCCCCCCGGAACTGGCCGCGCAGCACCTTCCACAGGAGGGGCGAGGCCTCTCGCACCAGGAGCTCGCCGAGCAGCTCGCGCGCCGTCTCCTCGTCGCGCGCGGCGAGAAACGGGTGCAGGAGCGGATCGCAGAGATCGGGAGAGACCGCCATGCCCGGGGACCGCGCCGAGTCTAGCAACCGGCCCGCCGCGGCGCCGGTGGAAGGCCTGCCCTCAGGGCGCCTCGGCCGCGAAGGCCTCGATGTCGACGCGGTTGGCGGGCGGCCCCTCCGGATGCTCGAAGGTGACGACCTCGCAGCCGGGTCCCGGCGCGACCGGAGCCGCGCACCCCGCCCCGCGGGCGACCCGCAGGGTGTAGGGCAGCCGCGTCTGGCTCGACACGAAGAGCCACCAGTGCCCGTTCACCGCCCGCCCGTCGAGCAGCTTGAGGGCGACCTCGACGTTGCCGGGGCCGAAGAAGGTGAACTGCCCGGAGTCCGACGAGAGCCGGGTGGGCCGTCCCTGCCCCGTCTCGCCGGTCGCCGGGTTGGCCCAGTCGACGCGGGCCGAGAAACGCTCCGCGGGCGGCAGCGCCGGGTGCAGCACGAGCGGGGCCGGCGGCGCCCCGGGCGCCGTCGCTTCGCGCAGCTCGAAGGCGGTCTCGGCGAGCGGCTGCTGGACCTCCGGCGGCAGGCCCGACCAGACCATCGCCACCCGCCAGTTCGGCCGGCCGGCCGGGAGCTCGCCGGTGTCGACCTCCCAGGCGAACGGCGCGAGGCCGGGCGGCGGCTCCGGACAGGGGGGAGGGAGAATCGGCGGCCAGAGGTCCTCGACCAGGAGGTAGAGGACGGCGGCGTCCGCGTCGACGGCCACACCGCCCTGCCCCACCCGGCACCAGCCGTCCGGATCGGCGCCGAGGGTGGAGAGCAGGCGGAGGGGTTCCCCCCTGTGCGGCAGCGCCGGGTCGAGGACGAGCTCGTCCGGCCCGGTGCGGGGCGCCGGCGGCTCCGGCGGGGCGGCGGCGGCCATCGCCTCCACGTCCTCGAAGTTCCGGCTCGCGCCGGCCGGGTGGTGGTAGACCCGGGTCGGGCAGGCCGGCGGGTGGACGGGCAGATCGAGGCATCCGCCCGCGCTGTCGAGGATCTCGAGCGTGAACGCGAGCTCGGTGAGGCTCGCGGCGAAGAGCCAGTAGTGGCCGTTGATCTCCCCGCCGTCGAGCAGCTTGACCAGCACCTCCGGGTTGGCCGGGTCGAGGAACCAGAAGGCGCCGCTCTCCTCGGAGTGGCGGACTGCCGAGGCGGTGCGCAGGCCGCCGTCCGCCGGATCGACCCAGGAGAGCGCGAGGCGGAAGCGCCCGCCGTGCAGGCCGAGCGCCGGCCCGTCGGGCTGCACCTCGACGCCGGCCCGCGCCAGCGTCTCCTCCTGGAGGAAGCCGACGACGTGCCGCACCTCGACCGGGAGGAGGCCCGCCGCGATCTCCTCGCCCGGAACGACCAAGTCGAGGGTGGCCGGGGAGCTGCCCTCGCAGGAGGGCGGCGGCGCCGGGCGCTCGACGCGCAGCACGAGTGTCCCCTGCTCGAAGGCGAGGGCCGGGCCCGCGGCGCCCTCGGCCGGGCACCATCCGCACCAGCCCGGATCGCCGGCGGCGTGGAAATCGAGAGCGAGGCGCAGCGGCCGGCCGGCCACCGGCAGCGCCGGGTCGGCGCTCACCCGCAGGCCGGGAAGCCCGACAGCGACGGCAGAAGGGACAGCGGCGGCGCCTGTCGACCCCGCGGCCGCGAGAGCGAGCCAGGCGGCGAGACACCGGAGCACGGGGACGAGCGAGCTCGACATGGCGGTCCTCCCTCCTCGTTCCTACCGCACCCGGGTCGCTCGTGTCACCTCCCGGGCCGGGGCGGCGGCGGGCGATCGCCCGGCGGTCCGGCGCCCGCCGCGCGCCCGGCGGCGCGCCGCCAGTGGGCCTCGACGCGGGCCGGGGCGTGGTCGAGGGCGAGGCGGGCGCGGCCGCCGGCGGCGAGGCGGGCGCGCTCGGCCGGGTCGGCGAGGAGGCGCAGGATCGCGGTGACCCACGCCTCGGCGCCCCCCGCCACGGCCAGCTCCTCGCCGGGGCGCGCGGTGGTGCCCGCCGCCGCCTCGGGCGAGGCGACGACCGGCACACCGGCGGCCCACGCCTCGAGCACCTTGACCGGGACGCCCGAGCCGGCGCGCATCGGGGCGAGCGCCAGGGTGGCGCCCGCGAGCACGCGTTCGAGCGAGGCCGGGGCGGGGTCGACCCCCCCCCCCGCGCCCGCCGCGGGGCGCCCCACCGCCGCGGGCGGACCATCCCCCGCCCGCCCCACCAACCCCCCGGGCCGCGCCCGGCGCACCGCCGGCCAGACTTCGGCGAGGAGCCAGCGCGCCGCCTCGCGGGTCGGGAAGTAGCCGAGGTTACCGGTGAGCACGAGGCGCGGGGGCCCGCCGCTCG
>JAHDVN010000299.1 GCA_023384635.1 Thermoanaerobaculia bacterium | reverse complement strand
TGGCGAGCGGGACGCCGAGGTCGAGCACCGGGGCGAGCTCGCGCTCGAGGCGGGCGAGGTGGATCGCGTCGACTCCCGGGAAAAGAGGGACAGGCACCAATTTCCCCGAGGCACTCGGCCGGCCGCCGGCGGCGCCGGAAATTGGTGCCTGTCCCTCTTTTCCCTTTTCCGGCAACAGTGCGTCCAATCTGGATCCTGGGTGGAAAAGCGTGCCTGTCCCTATTTTTCCTCTCAGGTCGTCGCGGTCGAGGGTGCGCTCGCGGGGCAGCGCGGGCGCGAGCGGGGCGCGGAGGGCGAGGTCGGGGAAGGCGACGGCCCACTCGATCGGCGGGAGGTCCCGGTCACTCTTCCAGACGCCGCGCTCGCGGCCGAACTTCCGCAGCCACCGCGCGGCGCCGGCCGCCTGGTCGGCAGGGTCGCGGATGGCGTGGGCGACGCCGTGGCGGTCGACGCTCGCCCAGCCCTCCGGGCCGTGGCGCACCCCGCCCGACTTGATCTCGAGCACCAGGCAGCCGCGCCCGGGGACGACGGCGAGCGCGTCGAGCTCCCCCTCCCCCGGCGGCCGGCCGTCCGCCCGCGCCCGCGCGTAACGGCAGCGGTGGTAGACGACCGCGTCGGCCGGGAGGCCCGCGGCGAGGGCCTCGAGCACGAAGCGCTCGCCGTCGGGCGCGTCCGGGTCGGGGCGGGCGGGGATCAGGCGGGGCATGGGCGGCGGCTGCGGAATTGCCGAGCTTCCCGAGTGGCGAACAGCGGTCGCCAGGTCACGGTGTTCCTCCCTGGCGGTAGTCGGTCCGGTCGATGCAGGCGTCGTAGAAGGAGCGATCGAAAGAAAGCCAGTCGGTCCGATTCACACCCCGTCGGTTGGCGTACGTCGGGCTCGCCGGATACGCCGACGCCACCTTGATCCAACGCCTCTGGCCGATCGAGATCTGCCGCACCTCGTCGGCGACCTCCGAGAGGTCCTGGTCCTGGGAGAGGAGGAGAGCGACGTCGAAGGCCGCCTCGCGAGCGAGCCGGACGACGTCGAGCGCAAGGCGGACGTCGACGCCCTTCTCCTGGCCGACGAGCACTGTCGTGCTCGACCCGCCGGGGAGCGCCACGGTCTGGTTCCGGTACCGGAGTTGGCGGGAATAGGTGACCACGCCCCGCGTGCCCATGACCCCGAGCTTCGCCGACCAGAAGCGGTTCCAGAACGGGTCGTCCTGGGCGCTGGGAATGCCGGTGTAGAAATGGATGCCGGAGAGAGCCCATCCCTGCCTGTCGCACAGCGACCGGGCAAGCGCCGGCACGTCGTAGTTCGGGAAGGAGTACCCGAACGCCTGCTTGACGGCGTAGAAGAGGTTCTGGCCGTCGACGAAGACAACCGCGCGCTTCGTCCCCGGCTCAGCGGGCATTCTGCGGTCCCCCGGAAAGAACAAAACCCCGCCGGAGGCCCGAAGGGCTGATCCAGCGGGGAGCAGATGCCGTCATCATCGTCTCCGAACCCCAACCTGTCAAGTCGCTGCGCCTGATGCCCTCGAGACGGTCCTCCCCCTCGTCGCACAGCCGGCGGCGCTCGGAAAGGGGAAGGGAGAGGAAGGCCTCCACCGCCTAGTCTCCCGCCTCTGCCGCCACTCGGCGCAGGACCTTCGCCACCCACGCGGGAGCGAAGCGCAGGTCCTCGAGCAGCTGCCGCCTCTCTTTGGGGGAGAGACGCTGCCGCAGGAGAGCGACCGTGCGGTCGTCGACATGTCTCTGGCCGAGCCAGCGCAGGGCCTGGATGACGGTGCCGCTCACGCGCCCGGCGGTGGCCATCTGCCGCGGTGTCGTGCGCCGGAGCTCGATCCGTCGCCGGCCCAGGACGACCTGCCGCGAGGGCCCGTCGGTGAGGAAGACGATGCGCGCGGGGACCTGCTCGGAGAGGCCGAGCACGTTCGCGGCGTGGGCGCCGGTCGGCTGCAGGCGGACCGCGTCCCGCCCGGCGAGGGCCTGGGCCACCGCCTCGGTCCCGGGCGCGAGGAGCCCCAACCTCGGATCGCACTCCGGGTAGTCGTAGAGCCCGCGGGCGAGGCGGCGGATGGTGCCCTGCCGCACCAGGCGGGAGAGGGCCATGCCCACCGAGCGAGGGTCGCCGAGGGCGGTCAGGTCCCGCGGGGTGAAGACCCACCCCCTGCCGTGGCCACGGATGACGGCCAGCGCCTTCTTCTCGATGCTCGGGCGGGTCACCGGCGCTCCTTTCGTTGAAAAAATAGTACGATATTTTCAACGAAATGCCAGGCGGCCCCCGAAATGGCAAAACCCCGCCGGAGGCCCGAAGGGCTGGTCCAGCGGGGAGCAGATGCCGCGAGGATGGAACCGCTCGCGAACCGCGTCAGGTGGCGGCCGCCGCGCGGGGCCGAGCGCGGGCCACCGGGCCGGGGGTGCGGGTCAACGAAGCGCATCGCGATCGTGAACCTCGTCCCGGCGGAGGCGGTCGGCGGCACGGAAGTGCTCGATCGAGGCGAGCGCCTCCTCCTGGAGCCGGCGGCGGCGCTCGCGGTCGGCCTCGGTCCGCAGCAGCCTGTCGACGAGGCGCCGCAGGAGCTCGATCACGGCTCCTCCCTCCCCCACTCCTCCAGCCAGGCCGCGAGCTCGGCCTCGGGGGCGGCGAGGCGCTCGCGCAGCTGGTGGTTGCCGTGGTCGGAGGAGGAGTGCGTGGCCCAGCGCGGGAGCGGGCGGCGGGCGTCGCGGCAGGCGGTGAGGAGGGCGTCGCAGCACTCGAGGCTGTCGCCGCGGGTGAGGTAGAAGTCGAGGTCCACCGCCTCGAGGGCGCGGGCGTGGCGGCGCACGAGGCGGGCGAACTCGGCCTGGTCCTTCGCCCAGGTCCAGCCCGGCGGGGCGGGGCGGAGGTCGTCGAGCCAGAGGTTCACGGGCGGCCTCGCGGCGGAGGGCGGCGGGCCGCGCCGGCCGCGCGGGAGGGACACCGGGCCTGCGCCGGAGAGGTCATCTCCGGCGGCGGGGGCTCGGGGCGCGCGGCGCGCGGTCGGGAGGCATCCTCGACTTTCTATCATCCCGCTTCCGGATCGTTCCCACCCCCGCGGGCGAGGAGGTCGGCCCGCTCCCAGGAGTGGGCGATGTACGCGGCGGTCTCGCGCTCCTCCGCCGCGGCGCGGGCGGCGACCGCCGCGAGGATGCGCTCCCGGAACTCGAGGTGGAGACGGAGCGGGTAGAGGCGGTGCCAGGGGTAGCGGTCGAGGAGCGCGAGCGCCTCCTCCCAGCTCGCCACCCAACCCGATCGGCCGCACAGCGACTCGGGGGCGAGCTCGTCCGGGAGGAGCTCGGCGAGCGTGCTCTCGTCGCGGTCGAGGCGGAAGTGCCAGCCGCCCGCGGTGTCGCGCACCCCGAGCAGGGCGATGCTCCCTCCTTCTCCACCGATCTCGACGATGACTTCCAGGGGGGAATCGACTCTGCGCATCGCGGGCTCCTTTCGCTGACCGGGCGAGGATGGCAGAGCCGCGTGACAGAAGCTGACAGGAAAAGAGGGACAGGCACACATTTCCAGTCCGCTGTTGGCAACGCCGGAGCCGAGAGGGAAATGTGTGCCTGTCCCTCTTTTCCCGCGGGTAGACTCCCGGCATGAGTCGGGACGACGAGGTGCCGCGGACACGGGCGGAGGCGGAGCGGCTGGACGCGGCGGATCCGCTGGCGGGGGCGCGGGAGCTGTTCCTGCTGCCGGAGGGGGTGGTCTACCTCGACGGCAACTCGCTCGGGGCGCTGCCGCGCGCGGCGGTGGCGCGGGTGGAGCGGGTCGTGCGCGAGGAGTGGGGGCGCGACCTCATCGCGAGCTGGAACCGGCACGGGTGGATCGACCTCGCGGCGCGGGTGGGGGACGCGATCGCGCCGCTCGTCGGTGCCGAGGCGGGCGAGGTGATGGTCGCCGACTCGACCTCGGTGAACCTCTTCAAGCTGCTCGCGGCGGGCCTCGCGCTCCGGCCCGGGCGCACCGTGATCCTCTCCGAGCGCGAGAACTTCCCCACCGACCTCTACGTCGCCCAGGGGCTCGGCGATCTGCTCGGCGGCCGCGCGGAGCTGCGGCTCGTGGCGCGCGAGGAGCTCGCCGCCGCGCTCGACGACACGGTCGCGGTGCTCCTCCTCACCCACGTCGACTTCCGCTCCGGCGCGATGCACGACATGGCGGCGTGGACCGCGCGCGCCCACGAGGCCGGGGCGCTCGCGCTCTGGGACCTCGCGCACTCGGCGGGAGCGGTGCCGGTCGACCTGAACGGGTGTGGTGCCGACCTCGCGGTGGGCTGCGGCTACAAGTACCTCAACGGCGGCCCCGGGGCGCCGGCGTTCGCCTT
>JAHDVN010000298.1 GCA_023384635.1 Thermoanaerobaculia bacterium | reverse complement strand
CGCCCAACATGATCTCGCCGACCCCGGGCACCGTCTGCAGGCGCTCGCGCACCCGGTAGCGCATGTAGTCGGCGAGCACCTGCCGCGGGAAAGGGCCGGAGAGGGCGACCCAGAGGATCGGGTTGTCCTCCGGGTTGTTCTTCGAGACCACCGGCGGGTCGATGTCGCGCGGCAGTCGGCGCTGCGCCTGCGAGACCTTGGTGGCGGCGTCCTGCAGCGCGAGATCGACGTCCCGCTCGATGTCCAGCTCGAGGGTGATGGAGGCGCTCCCCTGGCGCGAGGTGGAGCTGATGTTGCGCACCCCCTCGACCTGGACCAGCGCCTCCTCCAGCGTCTCGACGACGTCGTTCTCGATCACCTCGGGGGCGGCGCCCTCCCAGGCCACGGAGACGTTGATGGTGGGGAAGTCGACGTCGGGGAACTGGCTGATGCCGATGCGGGTGAAGGCGACCACCCCGAAGAGGATGGTCGCCGCCATCAGCATCCAGGCGAAGACCGGCTTCTGGATGCAGGCGTCGGTGAGCTTCATCGCGCCCGCTCCGCGCCGGCCCCGGCGCCGGAGCCCGCCGCGCCGCGGGTCGGCCCCCCGACGATCCCCGTCGCGCTCTCCACCACCTTCACGCCGTCGTTCAGGGCCTCGGCGCCGCGCACCACCAGCCGGTCGCCGGCGGCGATGCCGCGGCGCACCTCGACCTGGCCGTCGGCGGTGCGCAGACCGAGGGTGAGGATCCGCTCGCGCGCCTGCTCCCCCTCGACCACGAAGGCGAGGAAGCCGCGCTCGCTCGGCCGGATCGCAGTCTGCGGGATCACCGGCGCGCGGACGCTGTCGCCCACCGGCACCGTGACCTCGGCGAAGGCCCCGGGCCGCAGCTCGCCGCGCAGGGGATCGTCGATCCGGGCCGTCACCTCGACCATGCGCGAGGTCGAGTCCGCGGCGTCGGCGACGTGGGTGACGGTCGCCCGGAACGGCACCTCGGCATCGCGCACCCGGAAGCGGGCGGGGATGCCGGGCCGCAGCGGCGTGGCGTCCTGCTCGGGCACCTGGAAACGGAGCAGCAGCGGCTCGCGGCGCAGCAGCGAGGCGAGGACGGTGCCGGCCTGGACGTACTGGCCGGTCTGCGCCGTGCGCGTCTGGATCACCCCCGCGACGGGGGCGCGCACCAGGGCGTCGCGCAGGTTGAGCTCGGCCAGCGCCAGCGCGGCGCGGGCCTGGGCGAGGTCGGCCTCGGCCATGCGCACCCGGGTGCGCCAGGCGTCCACGTCCTCGGCGCGCACCAGGTCGGGATTGCGGAGGTTGACGGCCTCGCGGCGCGCCAGCCCGGCCTCGGCCTCGGCCAACGCGGCCTCCGCGCGTCCGAGGGTGGCCTGGGCGGCGTCGACGCTCAACCGGTAGCGGGCCGGCTCGATCTCGACCAGGACCTGCGACGGAGTGACGACGTCCCCCTCGGCGAAGCGTACCTGCTCGATCGCTCCGGGGACCCGGGCCGTCACCTCGACCCGCTCGAACGCCTCGACCGAGCCGACGGCGTGGACCGAATACTCCACCTGCCGCTCGGTCACGGTCGCGAGCTCGACCGGGAAGCGCACCTCGCCGCGTGTCGCGCGCTCGGTGGGCCGGGGAGCCTCCCCGCGACAGCCGGCGAGGCCGAGCAGCGCGGCGAGGGCGAGGGGAAGGGGACGGAGCGGGGAGAGGTTCATGGCGCGGTCTCGAAAGAGGGGGTGTCGGAAGGTCCGGCGGGAAGCGGTAGCTCGCCCAGGGCCTGGAGCAGCGCGAGCTGCGAGAGGTGGAGCGAGAAGCCCTGGCGGGCGAGCTCGGCTTCGGCCTCGAAGCGGGCGACCAGCGCGTCGGCCTGTTCGAGACCGGAGGCGAGCCCCTGGGCGAAGCGCTCCCCGACCTCGTCGGCGTTCTGCCGTGCGACCTCGGCCTGCGCCTCGGCTTGGGCGAGCGCGGCGCGGGCGGTGCCGAGGTCGGAGAGCGAGCGCTCCACGGCCGCCGCCACCTCGCGCTGGCGTTGGGCCAGTTGGAGGTCGGCCTCGCGCCACTCGCTCTCGGCGATCGCCCGCTCCGCGCGCCGGGCGCCGCCGTCGAAGAGCGACCAGCCCAGCGTCACGGCGACGTTCCAGTCGCGCTCCCGGCCGGAGAGACCTGCCTCGTTCGTGCCCCGGTAGATGGCGCGCAGGTCGAGCGTGGGCACGAAGCCGAGGGCCGGCACGAGGGCGCGCTGGCGGGCGGCCTCGACGCGCTCGGCGAGGGCCATGAGCTCGCCGCTGTTGGCCGCGGCGCGGTCGACCAGCGCCGCGAGGTCGCTGCCGGGGTCGGAGAACGGCGGCGGCTCGACCAGCGGCCCGTCGACGGATCGCGCGAGCAGGAGCCCGAGGGCCAGGCGCGCCGTGCGCACCTGGCTCTGCGCCTGGGTCTCGGCGAGCCGGGCGCTGGCGAGCTCGAGCTCGGAGCGCGTGAGCTCGTTGCGTGCGGCGAGCCCGGCGTCGAGCCGGATGCGCGCGTCCTCGACGGTACGGGCGGCGACCTCGACGCGTCGCTCCGCCGCCTGCTGCAGGCGCTCGGCGGAGAGCACGGCGAAGAAGATGGTGCTCACGTCGTAGGCGAGGGCGCGCTCGAGCTCGGCGGACTCGAAGCGCTGGGCCGCGAGCGAGCGGGTGGCGGCGCGGATCCCCGGGATCGAGCGGGCGTCGAAGAGCACGCTGTCGAGGGCGAGGGTGCCGTTGAGGGCATCGCGGGTCTGGACGGTGACTTCGTCGCCGCCGACCTGGCGCGTGACCTCGCGCGAGCGCCGCGTGTAGATGCCGGAGAATCCGAGATCGGGCACGAGCTGGCTCACCGCGAGGCGGCGCACCGCCTCCGCGCGCTCGAGACGGGCCGCGGCGATGGCCGAGACCTCGCTCTGCTCGCGCGCGATGGCGAGCGCGCGGGAGAGCGTCAGGGCCTCGGGCTCGGCGGCCCCGGCCGCGGGGCCGAGAGAGAGGAAGAGCGGGAGGAGCAGAGACAGGGAGAGCGGGGAGACGCGGTCGCGCATTCGGTTTCGGGGTCCGGAAGAGGCCGTCCGGATGGAGGGTGGGATCCGGACGAATTCCGAGGATAGCGGCGCTCCGGGGCGCTGTCAAAGGCGGTGGGATAACATCCGCCGCGCCGCGCCCGCGGCGACTCCGAGGAGGACTCCGAGCCGATGAAACCGCACCTGCTTGCTCTCGTTACCGTTCTGATCGCGACCGCCGCGACCGGCCCCGGCACGGCGGCCGGGCCCGACCTCCTCGCCCCGGGCGAGCGCCATTTCGCCGACCTGCGGCAGCTCACCTTCGGCGGGGAGAACGCGGAGGCCTACTGGTCGCCGGACGGGAGCGAGCTCGTGATGCAGTCGACGCGGCCGCCGTACGGCTGCGACCAGATCTTCCGCCTGCCGGTCGACCCGCCCGGCGAGCCGCGGCTGGTGTCGACCGGGACCGGACGCACGACCTGCGCCTACTTCACCTTCCCCGCGGGCGAGCGGATCCTGTTCGCCTCGACGCACCACGCCTCGGAGAGCTGCCCGGCGCCGCCGGACATGAGCCGCGGCTACGTCTGGGCTCTCTACCCGGAGTACGAGCTCTACAGCGCCAGGCCCGACGGCAGCGAGCTCGCGCGATTGACCGAGAACGAGGTCTACGACGCCGAGGCCACCGTCTGCCAGAAGGACGGCTCGATCGTCTTCACCTCCACCCGCGACGGGGATCTCGAGCTCTACCGGATGGACGCCGACGGCGGCAACCTGCTGCGGCTCACCCAGGAGCCGGGCTACGACGGCGGGGCCTTCTTCTCGCCCGACTGCTCGCAGATCGTCTGGCGCGCCTCGCGCCCGCAGGGGGAGGCGCTCGCCGAGTACCAGCGGCTGCTCGGCGAGCACAAAGTGCGGCCGAGCCGGATGGAGATCTGGATCGCCAACGCCGACGGCACCGAGGCGCGCCAGGTCACCTACCTCGGCGCCGCCTCTTTCGCCCCGTACTTCCATCCCGCGGGCGAGCGGATCCTCTTCTCCTCGAATCTGGCCGACCCGGACGGGCGGGAGTTCGACATCTGGGCGGTGAACGTCGACGGCAGCGGCCTCGAGCGGATCACCACCGCTCCGGACTTCGACGGCTTCCCGATCTTCTCGCCCGACGGCAGCCGGCTCGCCTTCTCCTCGAACCGGAACCAGGGCCAGCCCGGGGAGACGAACGTCTTCGTGGCGCGCTGGGTGGAACGCGAGGCCGAGATCGTCGAACGCCCGGCGGACCGCTTCGCGCGGGACGTCGCCTGGCTGGCCGACGACGCCCGCGAAGGACGCGGTGTCGGGAGCGAGGGGATAGAGGCCGCGGCGCGCTACCTCGAGGAG
>JAHDVN010000297.1 GCA_023384635.1 Thermoanaerobaculia bacterium | reverse complement strand
ACGGCCACGAGCTCCTCCTGGTCGAGCGGGCGGTCGCGCAGCGCCGCCGCCCCGGCCACCGCCGCGGCCAGATTGCCGGCCGCCGCGGGGCCGAGCAGAGGGGTCGCGACCTCCATCCGGCGCTCGGTGCTGCGGGCGAGGAAGCGGGTGCCGACCTCCAGCGTCACGCGGGAGGTGCCGTCGGCGGCCGTCTCGCGGCGGGCGATCCGCACGTCGGCTCGCGGCCCGGGGCCGAAGAGGATCCCCTCGGGGCCGTCGGTGCGGGCCAGCCGCGCGAGCAGCTCCGGCTCCTCGGTGGAGGTCAGGGCGGCGCGCCGGGCGGCGGCGAAGAGGGCGGCCTCCTCGTCGGCGATCGACGCCAGGTCGCCGAGCCCTTCGCTGTGCTCGAGGTCGACGTTGAGCACGAGGGCGACCTCGGGGCTCACGATCTCGCCGAGGCGGGGGATCTCGCCGCGCGTCGAGGTGCCGCACTCGATGACCATCGCCTGGTGCTCCGGAGCGAGGGTGAGGAGCGTGAGGGGGACGCCGAGCAGGTTGTTCAGGCTCCCCGGCGTGACCAGGGTGGGACCGAAGAGGGCGGAGACGGCGGCGCCGGCGAGCGTCTTGGTGGTGGTCTTGCCGGCCGCCCCGCCGATCGCCAGCACCGGCACCGGGTGCCCCGCCGTCTCGCGCGCCACGAAGTGGCGGGCGAGGTCGCCGAGCGCGCGGAGCGTGTCCGCCACCTCGAGGCGTGGGCCGTCGACCCCCCGCCCGGCGAGCACGAGCGGAAACGCCCCCCGCTCCCGGGCCGCCGCGACGAAGTCGTGCCCGTCCCTCTCGACCGGGAGCGGCCCGCCGGGAGGGACCCAGAGGGCGACGAAGAGGCCGCCCTCCGCCACCGTGCGCGAGTCGGTCGAGACCCCGGCGACCCCGGTCTCCGGGGCGGCGCCGTGGAGGCGGCCGCCGGTGGCGGCGGCCAACTCGCCGAGGGTGAAGCGGGCCCGGTTGGAGGGGATCGGCGTCGCCATGGGCGGAAGAGCTTATCCCGCGGAAGCGGCGGTGCCGCGGCGGGCGGCCTCCCGGCTCACCGGCCGGGGACCGGCAGATGGAGCGCCGCCCCCGGCCCCAGCGGCAGGTCGAGGAGGATCCAGGCCGAGAAGAGGAGCGCCCACCCGACGAAGAAGGCGACCGAGTAGGGGAGCATGGTGGCGATCAGGGTGCCCATGCCGGCCTTCGGGTCCCAGCGCTGGACGAAGGCGATGATCAGCGCGAAGTAGGTCATCATCGGCGAGAGGATGTTGGTCACGCTGTCGCCGACGCGGTAGGCGGCCTGGGTGAGCTCGGGGGCGTAGCCGAGGAGCATGAACATCGGCACGAAGACGGGCGCCATGATCGCCCACTTCGCCGAGGCGCTCCCCATGACCAGGTTGAGCAGCGCGGAGAGCGCGATGAAGGCGAAGAAGAGCGGAATCTCGTGCAGGCCGGCGCGCTGCAGGAGTTCGGCGCCGTCGACGGCGAGGATGAGGCCGAGGTTCGACCAGTTGAAGTAGGCGACGAACTGGGCGGCGAAGAAGACGAGCACGAGGTAGCTGCCCATCGTCTCCAGCGCCTTGCCCATCCCCTTCATCACGTCGGCGTCGTTGCGGATCGTCCCCGCCCCGACGCCGTAGGCGATGCCGGCGACGACGCCGCCGAGGAAGATGAAGGTGACGATCCCCTTGAGCAGCGGCGAGTGGAGGAGGCTGCCGGTGCCGATCTCGCGCAGGAAGCCGCCGGCGAGCAGCAGGCCGGCGAGGAGCACGGCGACGAAGAGCGCCAGCACGGCGCCGGCGATCCAGAGGCCGCGCCGCTCGGCGGCCGAGAGGGGCTCGATCCGCTCGTCGGCCCCCGCCTCGCCGCCGCCGAACGCCCCGAGGCGCGGCACGACGACCCGCTCGGTCACGAAGGTCCCGAGGAAGGTGATCAGGAACGTCGACACCGCGAGGAAGTAGTAGTTGCAGGCCGGGTTGACCGAGTAGCCCGGGTCCACGATGTGCGCCGCCTCCTGGGTGAGGCCGGCGAGCAGCGGGTCGATGGTGCCGAGCAGGAGATTGGCGCTGTATCCCCCCGAGACCCCGGCGAAGGCGGCGGCGAGCCCGGCCACCGGGTGGCGGCCGGCGGCGCGGAAGAGGAGCGCGGCGAGCGGCACGAGCAGGACGTAGCCGACCTCGCCGGCGGTGTTCGACATTACCCCGGCGAAGACGACGATCGGGGTGAGCAGCCGCCGCGGGGCGGAGAGGACGAGCAGCCGCAGGCCGGCGCCGATCAGGCCCGAGCCCTCGGCCACCCCGATGCCGATCATCGCCACGAGCACGGTGCCGAGCGGGGCGAAGCTGGTGAAGTTGGTGACCGCCTGCAGGATCATCCGGTGGAGGCCGGCGACGGTCAACAGGTTGACCGGGGCCACGGTCTCCCCGGTGCCCGGGTGGACGACCGCGAGGTCGACCTGGGCGGCGATGGCCGAGCCGACCACCACCAGCCCGGCGAGCAGCGCGAAGAGGCTGCCCGGGTGCGGCAGGGCATTGCCGATGCGCTCGACCGCGGCGAGCGAGCGGTCGAGCAGGCTGCGGCGGGGGGGGCGCTGCGGGGGGGCCGGCTTCCTGCCGGCGTCGCGCGGGGCGTCGGCCATCGTGGGTCTCCCGGTCGGCGCCCGGCTCGGTCGGAGCCCCGCCGCGGCCGGGCGCGCGGCGGGCCGCAGAGAATACCGGAAACAGCCGCCGGGCGGCCGCTCGCGTGGCGTCAGCCGGCCGGGGGCCCCGCCGCGAGGGCCCTCATGGCGAGGATCGACTCGTCCGAGCCGAGCACGAACAGCTCGTCTCCGGCCGCGAGGAGGCTGGTGCCGGTGGGGAGGAAGAGGTGGCCTTGGCGGCGGATCAGGATCACCAGCGGTCGGTCCGGGCCGCCGATGGCGAGCAGCTTCTTCCCGTCCGCCTCCGATCCCGCGCTCACCGGGATCCGCTTGACCGCGATCGCGGGGTCGCGCGGGATGTCGACGTCGATCGGCGTCAGGGGGAACTCGGGGCGGGGCTCGGCAATGCCGAGGCGGCGCGCCACGAGGCTCACCGAAGGACCCTGCAGCAGCACCGAGGTGATGACGGCGACGAAGACGACGTTGAACATCGAGCCCGAAGCGTCGAGGCCGGCGACCATCGGGAAGGTGGCGAGGATGATCGGCGCGGCGCCGCGGAGCCCGACCCAGGAGACCATGATCCGCTCCCGGGCGGCGAGGCCCGAGCGGAGGAGCGAGAGGAAGACCGCGAGCGGGCGGGCCACGAGGATGAGCACTGCGGAGACCGCAAACGCGGGCCAGATCTCGGCCACCAGCCGGGAGGGGAAGACGAGGAGCCCGAGAACCAGGAACATCGTCACCTGCATCAGCCACGCCATGCCTTCGTGGAAGCGCACGATGCTGCGGCGATGGACGAAGACCCGGCCCGTCATCGTGAGCCCGGCCAGGTAGACCGCCATGAAGCCGCTGGTGCCCGCGGCCTCGGCGAGACCGAAGGTGGTGCCGACGGCGGCGAGCGTGAGGACCGAGTAGAGGCCGTCGTGCTCGAGGTCGATCACGTTGAGCAGCCAGACGAGCGCGCGGCCCGCGAGCCAGCCGATGGCGAGGCCGCCGCCCATCCGCACGACGAACGAGAGGACGAGCGCGCCCGGTCCGGCGAACTCCAGCTGGGCGGCGGAGATGACGGCGACGGTCAGGAAGACGGCGGTGGGGTCGTTGCTCGCGGACTCGAGCTCGATGAGGGTGCGGAGCCGCTGCGAGAGCCCCACGCCGCGCGCGCGCAGCACCGAGAACACCGCGGCGGCGTCGGTCGAAGAGAGCACCGCGCCGATCAGGAGCCCCTCGACCGGCCGCATGTCGAGGGCGAGGACGCAGAACCCGGCCACCACCGCGGCGGTCACGATCACCCCCGCCGTCGAGAGCAGCAGGCCACCGCGCAGCAGCGGCTTGCCGAGGTGGCCGATGTCGGTCTGGAGTCCCCCGTCGAAGAGGATCACGGCGAGCGCCAGCGAGCCGATGAACATCGCGACGCGCGGGTTGTCGAAGGCGATTCCGCCCGGCCCCTCGGAGCCGGCGAGCATGCCGATGAGAAGGAACAGGAGCAGCGCGGGAATCCCGAGCCGCGAGGAGAGGCGGCTGGCGAGCACGCTCACGAGGAGCAGCAGAGCGCCTCCGAGCACCGTGAGAACGAGGGTCGAGTCCAGTGCTGGCCTCCGGGAACCGCGCCGCTTCGACGCGGGGGCGGCGATTCCGACCGAGGCTATCACCCGCCAGCCGCCTCTTCCGGCGGCCCCCGCGGGTAGGATCCGCGGGGTGGAGGAGGCGCGCGCGTGAGGGAGCTTCTGGCGAAGGTGCGGCCCACCGGCAAGCTCGGCCGCGAGCTGCTCTGGGACGCCTTCATGGTCTGGGTGGCGCTGATCA
>JAHDVN010000296.1 GCA_023384635.1 Thermoanaerobaculia bacterium | reverse complement strand
CCGCCGCGCGCCCCCGGGGAGTTCGGACAGCCGTTCCTCGCCCAGCCCGAGCAGGTCTCCCGCTGGTTCGTGCGGCGCAGCCAGAGCGGGTGATCGAGGGGCGGGCGGGGGCGGCGCGGCTGGTTCCGCGGCGAGAGGGGCCCCGTTGACCTGGGAAATCGCCTGGCTCCTGCTTGCCGGGATCGCGCTGCTCACCCTCGGCGCCGAGACCCTGGTGCGCGGGGCCTCGCGGCTCGCCGCCCTCCTCGGCATCTCGCCGCTCGTGATCGGCCTGACGGTGGTGGCGTTCGCCACGAGCGCCCCGGAAATGGCGGTCTCCGTCCGCTCGGCCCTCGGGGGCCAAGCCGATCTCGCCCTCGGCAACGTCGTGGGCAGCAACATCCTGAACGTGCTCCTGATCCTCGGGCTCTCGGCGGTGATCACGCCGCTGGTCGTCGCACACCAGCTCGTCCGGCTCGACGTGCCGCTCATGATCGGCGCCTCGCTGCTGCTCCCGTTGCTCGCCTGGAACGGGAGGGTGGACCGCTGGGAGGGGCTGCTCCTGGTGGCGGCGGCGGGGGTCTACACCGCCTTGCTCGTGCGGCTCAGCCGCCGGGAGGGAGCGGCGGCGGCCGCCGAGAACCAGCAGGAGCTCGAAACGCGGCCGGCGCAGTCGGGCGGGGCCGCCCTGGCCGGCCACGCCGGGCTCGCCCTCCTCGGTCTCGGACTGCTGGTCGCCGGGGCCCGCCTCTTCCTCGACGCCGCCGTGGCGCTCGCCACCGCCATGGGGGTGAGCGAGCTCGTCGTCGCCCTCACCGTGGTCGCGGCCGGAACGTCCCTGCCCGAGATCGCCGCCTCGGTGGTGGCGGCGGTGCGGGGCGAGCGGGACATCGCGGTCGGCAACGTGGTCGGGAGCAACCTCTTCAACCTGCTCTGGGTGCTCGGCGGGGCGGCGGCGGTGGGGCAGGGTGGAGTGGCGGTGTCGTCGGCCGCGCTGCGCTTCGACATCCCGGTCATGGTCGCGGTGGCGATCGCCTGCCTGCCGATCTTCGCCAACGGCCACCGGATCGCGCGCTGGGAGGGGTTCTTCTTCCTCACCGCCTACCTGGCCTACACCGCCTTCGTCGTGCTGGCGGCGACCGAGCACGATCACCTGCCCGCCTACAGCGCGGCGATGCGATGGTTCGTGCTGCCTCTCGTCGGCCTCACCCTCGGCGTGGTCGGCTGGCGGGCCTGGCGCGCCCGCGGCGGCGCCTGAGCTCCGCCGGTCCCGCCCAGGGCCTCTGGGAGAGGCCTCTGATAGAGTCCGCGGCCGTGTCGTCCGCGCCCCGTTCCGCCGCTCGCGTCGGGCTGATCAGCCTCGGCTGCGCCAAGAACCTCGTCGACAGCGAGATCATGCTCGGCGAGCTCCGCCGTCAGGGGCACGAGATCGTCTCCGACCTCGAGCGGGCCGAGACGGTGGTCGTGAACACCTGCGCCTTCGTCGAGGACGCGAAACGGGAGTCGATCGACGCCATCCTCGAGGTGGCGGCGCGCAAGGGGGAGGGGGGGGTGCGCCGCCTCCTCGTGGCCGGCTGCATGGTCAACCGGTTCGGTCCGGACCGGGCCCGCGAGATCCCCGAGATCGACGGTTTCGTCGGCCTCGACCAGCTCCGCGAGGTCGGCGAGGTCGGCGAGCTCGGCGGCGGCCCGCCGCTGCCGGCGCCGGCCCACCTCGTCTTCGACCACACCGCCCCACGCCTCCTCACTACCCGCGGCCACGCCTACCTCAAGGTGGCCGAGGGATGCGACAACCCCTGCACCTTCTGCGCCATCCCGCTCTGGCGCGGGCGCTTCCGCTCCCGCTCCGTGGAGAGCCTGGTGGCGGAGGCGCGGCAGCTGGAAGCCGAGGGGATCGCCGAGCTCTGCCTGATCGCCCAGGACACGACCCGTTACGGCGAGGACCTCGCGCTCGGGCGCCACGGGCTGCTGCGACTGGTCGAGGCCCTCCTCGCCGGGACCTCGATCCCCTGGATCCGCTTCCTTTACGCCTATCCCACGACCCTCGACCGGGAGCTGCTGCAGCTGATGGGGAGCGAGGCGCGGCTCTGCTCCTACCTCGACATCCCCCTGCAGCACAGCCACCCGGAGATCCTCTCGGCGATGCGGCGCGGGGGGAGCGCGGAGCGCTTCCTGCGGCTCCTCGACGAGGCCCGGTCGCTGGTGCCGGGGATCCACCTGCGCTCCACCTTCATCGTCGGCTTCCCCGGCGAGACGGAGGCGCACTTCGCGCACCTGCTCGGCTTCGTGGAGCGGGCGCGGTTCGACCATCTCGGGGCCTTCGTCTACAGCGCCGAGGAGGGAACCCCGTCCGCGTCGCTCTCGGGGCGGGTGCCGAAGCAGGTGGCGCGGCGCCGGCACGGGAAGCTGCTCGAGGCCCAGCGCCCGATCGCGCTCGCCAGCCGTCGCGCCCTGGTCGGGAAGCGGCTGCCGGTGCTGGTGGAAGGGGCGTGCGAGGAGAGCGAGCACCTGCTCCAGGCGCGGCACCAGGGGATGGCGCCGGAGATCGACGGGCGAATCCTGATCAACGACGGGGAGGCACCGGCGGGGAGCCTGGCCGAGGCCGAGGTCACGGAGGCGCACGCCAGCGATCTCGTGGCCCGGATCGTCGCGCCGGCTCTCGCCGCGACCCCCGGGGCCGCTTGAGGAGGAGCGAGGTGCAGGTCGTCTCCGACGCGCTCCGTGGCTCGGACCTCCCGCGCGGCGGGGTGGTCACGATCGGCAACTACGACGGGATCCACCGCGGGCAGCGGGCGGTGCTGGAGCTGGTGGCCGCGCGGGGGCGGGAGCTCGGCGTGCCGGCGGTGGTGGTGACCTTCCAGCCGCACCCGTTGGCGATCCTGCGCCCCGGCGAGGCGCCGGTGCCGCTCACCCACCCGGCCCAGCGCGAGCAGCTGCTCGCCGCGCTCGGCATCGATCACGTCCTGGTCATCCGCTTCTCCGAGGAGGTCGCCGCGACGCCGGCTCGCGCCTTCGTGCGCGAGTTCCTGGTCGAGAGGCTCGCGGCGCGGGAGATCCACGTCGGCTCGCGCTTCGTCTTCGGCCACCGGCGGGAGGGGGATCTGGCGCTGCTGCGCGAGCTCGGACCGGCCTACGGCTTCTCCGCCTTCGGGGTGGAGGAGGTCTCGCACGACGGGGAGACGATCTCGGCGAGCCGGATCCGCCGCGCCATCGTGGGAGGCCGGGTGGAGGAGGCGTCCGAGCTGCTCGGGCGGCCGTACGCGGTGACCGGGATCATCGTGCGCGGCGACCGGATGGGCAAGCGTCTCGGCTGGCCCACCGTCAACCTCGCTCCGGACAACGAGCTGCTCCCGGCCGACGGCGTGTACTGCACACGCGTCCACTTCCCGAGCTTCCCGGCGACCTTCGACTGCGCGACCAACATCGGCACCCGGCCCACCGTCTACGAGAACTACCAGCGGGTGATCGAAGGGCACATCCTCGACTTCTCGAGCGACGTCTACGGCGAGCGGGCCGAGCTCTCGTTCCACAAGCGGCTGCGGGAGGAGCGGATCTTCCCGACCGTCATGGACCTCTCGGCCCAGATTCGCCGCGATGTCGAGGCGACCCGAGAATACTTCTCGGCCCGGAGGCGTTTAGAGCAGGAGAAGGCGACCCCCGCTCCGGAGCCGGCCGGCTCCTGAGGCGGATTCCCGACCACGGACCGGCCCGGACCCCGGGCCCGAGAACCCGAGAAAGCGAGACGAGATGGCCAACCCCGAGATCCTCAACGTGACCGAGGCGGACTTCGCGCAGACGGTCCTGCAGTCCGACGTGCCGGTCCTGGTCGACTTCTGGGCCCCCTGGTGCGGGCCGTGCAAGCTGGTGGCGCCGGTGCTCGACGAGCTGGCCGGCGAGATGGCCGGCAAGGTCCGCATCGCCAAGGTGAACGTGGACGACAACCAGAGCCTGGCGATGCAGTTCCGGATCTCCAGCATCCCCTCGTTCGTCCTCTTCAAGAACGGCCAGGTCGCCGACCGGATGCTGGGGGCGCTGCCCAAGGCGCAGTTCCAGACCTTCATCGAGCGCAACCTGGCGTGAGCGGCGGGGCCGGTTGGCCCGCGCGCGCCGGCGAGCGGCTCGACGCCCTGCTCGCCGAGGAGGAGTGCGACGCCCTGCTGGTGGTGGCGGCATCGGGCAGCGATCCCGATCTCGCTCCGTTCGCCCGCGGGGCCCATCTCGGCAGGAGCTTGGTGGTGGCGCCCCGCGGCGCCGCCCCCAGGCTCGGCTTCTTCACTCCGATGGAGCGGGAGGAGGCGGCTGGCACCGGCCTCGAACTGCTCGATCCCAGCCGGCTCGAGACGGCCCGGCTCGCCGCGGAGCGCCTCGCCCCGGGCTCCTTCCTCGCCGGCGTCCTCGCCCACGCTCTCGCCGGGGCGGGCCTTCGGCCCGGCCGGGTGGCGCTCGCCGGCGGCGCGGCGGCAGGGGAGGTGCT
>JAHDVN010000295.1:4115-4529 GCA_023384635.1 Thermoanaerobaculia bacterium | reverse complement strand
CGGCTACCCGCGACCCTGCGAGAGCGCGGCGGAATAGCGAGCGTCGCGCGCGCCGCCGCGCGATGGCCAGCGCGAACGCCTCGGGCTCGGCGGGGGGACCGTGCCGCCGCCAGCGCTGGACGAGCGCGGCGAGGGCCTCCTGGGCGGCGTCGGCGCCCACCTCCCGGTCCCCCGCGACACCCACCGCGAAGCGCAGCACGGCCGGAGTGATGCGCCGGATCTCCCGCTCGAGATCGTCCATCTCAAAAGGGTAGTACCCAGAGGGGCCGAAGCGTCACTGTTCCGGGGCCACCCCAGGCTCGCACCGGAGGGCCAACCGCCGGGCCGGCACCGCTACTCCGGCTTCGGCAGGCGGAACGGCTCCCAGCCCTCCGAGGTGCTCCGACGCGGGGGCGGCGGCGGGAGGAAGGCGGG
>JAHDVN010000295.1:0-4105 GCA_023384635.1 Thermoanaerobaculia bacterium | reverse complement strand
GAGCACCGAGAGGTCGCTGAGGTCGATCCGCCCGGCCCCCTCGCGCGCGCGGCGGAGTGCCGCCACGTCCTCGGGCGTGGTCGGCGGCTCCCAGCCGGGCGGGAGCGGCAGGTGGGCGTCAGAGCGTGGCGGCGAGCTCATCGAAGCGCTCCGCGAGGCCGTGGCGCGCGAAGTAGCCGCGCACCTCCTCCCGGTCCACCCCGGGCAGGGCGAGGAGAGCCCGGATGTCGGCGAGCTCCTGGAAGGCGCGCGCCGGGTCGTTCTTCATCGCGAGGACCTTCATCGCCGCCAGGTGCTCGGGCCGCGGCACGAGGAGCGCGCGGCCCTCCGGTCCCACCTCCTCGTGGCAGCCCGCGAAGAGCCGCTCGGCCGTCGCCGCGTCGAGGTAGACGAAGTCGACGCGGCCAAAACCCGGATCGGGGTGGAGGTGATTCGAGTAACCGCTCGACCGGTGGAGGGTCTCGTAGCCGATCTGCTCCATGAAGGCGACGAGATCCTCCTGCACCGCGCTCTCGACCGCGAGGTCGAGGTCGAGCGTCGTGCGCGCGATGCCGAGAGCCGCGAGGCCGACGCCGCCCACCAGCGCCCAGCGCGCCCCGCGCGGCGCGAGGAAGCCGGCGATCCGGTCCAGCACGGATGCGAAATCCACGAGGGTTCCTCCGCGAGAGATCCTACCCGCGTTCGCGAGGACCGGCCCGGAGCGGGCAAGTGCCGCCCACCATCACCATCCCCCGCCGCCGCCGCCGCCCGAGGAGCCGCCGCCGCCGCTGCTGCCGCCGCTCGAGCCCGGCTGGCTCACGCCGGCGGCGAGGCCGCCGGCCGCGGCGGCCCAGGTGGCGGTCGCGCCTGCGCCGCCGAAGCTGCCGCCGCCTCCCGTCCACCCACCGCCGCTCGACGATCCACCCGCGAACGCGCCGCCGCCCGACCAGGAGCCGCCGCCGGCCGTCGCCGCGCTCCCGGCCGCGCCGCCGAACTTCCGGAACCAGGTGTCCATCCGCGGCGCCAGGCCGAAGGCGATCAGGTAGGGCAGCCACTCGTCCTCGAGGCGCGGCGCGGGGGTCCGCAGCTCGCGGTCGAGCCAGCGCCGCGCCAGCAGCAGCTCCCGGCGGCGGGCGATCGCCTCCGCGCTCTCGCGCGTCTGCAGCGCCGTCGCCACGGTGCGCGCGAGGCCGAGCTGGACGAGCACGGCGCCGGCGAGCGAGAGCCACGACATCTCGGGGCGACTCGCGACGAAGGCGACGAGGCCGAGCGCGGCCGCCTGCGCGATCGCGATCGTCACGGCAGGGCCGGCGAAGCCCGTCACTCTGTCCCGCTGGGCAACCGCCGTGCCGAACGCGACGGCCCACGGGATGAAGAGCGCCGCCAGGAAGAAGACCCCGGTCGAGATCCCCGGCAGGGAGAGCAGGAAGCCGCCCGCGACGAGCGCCAGCCCGACGCCGATCAGCCCCGCGCTCGGCAGCCGCGGCGGGGGCGGCCGCTTGCCCGCGAGCTCCGTCCGGCGGCCGAGGAGCCGTTCGAGCGGCACCTTGATCTTCCCCGCCGGGTCGAAGCCCGTCGACCGGTAGTGCTCTCGCAACGACGCCGTGTCGGTCGCATCGCCGCGCGGGAAGAGGCCGTCGACGAGCGGCCGCTCGACCTCGGAGAGGGCGTGGCGCGGCACGAGCAACTGGAGATGGAGCTCCTTCTTGCGGAAGATCCAGGCCCCCCGCTCCTCGACCCGCGACGAGATTTTCCCCTCCTGCTGCAGGCGGGCCAGCATCGCAGTCACCTCGGCCGGTCCGACCGCGCGATCCCACGCCGCGCCGACCTGCTCGGGCGGCAGCGCGAGCACCGTCCGTTCGATCCACCCGCGGTCGACCGAGTCGACCGGCGGCAGCCCCCGGAGGCGCCCCAGCGCGCGCTCGCGCCAGATGGCCCATACGAAGAGCGCCAGGTTGCCGGCCAGCGCGAGCAGCAGGAGCGGCTGCCGGACACCCCTCGCCAGCACGCGGGGCGTGGCGTGGGCCGGCGCTCCGACGCCGGCGTACGACAGCTCTCGCCGGACGACGAAGCTCTCCCCGACCCCGAGCGGCGCCGCCTCGAAGCGCAGCGGCGGCGCCTCGCGCCCGGCGAGCCGCCACTCCGGCGCGAGATCGAGCTCGAGGGTGAAGCGCTCGATCTCCCCCTCGCGGTCGGAGAAGGCGAAGTCGTGGTCGAGCACGTAGACGCCGTTCGACTCGGCGAGGATGCCCCGCAGCGTGTAGTCGATCCGGTAGCCGATCTCGGTGCGGTCGAACTCGGGGTCGCCCGGCAGGCGGCTGCGCCAGCGCAGGGTCTCCCAGTCGGCCCACTTCCACCGGTCGAGATCGTCGAGCGAGCCGCTCGCGAGCGGGCGCCACTCGCCGCCAGCTCCAGCCCCTCCGTCGCGGCGATAGAGGCCCGCGAGCTCGAGGCGCTGCCCGGCGCGCGACCGGAACTTCCGCTCGCCGCCGTTCCAGTCGCCGGAGAAGACCATGGCGTGGCGCTCGGAGACGAGGAGCGTGCCGTCGCTCTCCAGCCGCGCCGACACCGCGAGCTCGCGCCAGTGCAGGTCGCGCGCGAGCGCGGGGTGAGACAAGAGGAGAGCGGAGAGCACGGCCAGCGCGCCCGCCCGCCCGCGAGGGCCGGGGATCTTCGGGATCATGGCCGCGCATCGTACCGGAGAAGCCGCACCGGCGCGACCGACCGGACGGCAACCACCCGCCCCGCCCTCCGCCATCCCGAGTGCATGCGAGGGACCTCGGCCAGCGGCCGAGGCTGCATCGACGGATTCCGCCCCCCCACCCGCCCCAAGAGCTCGCCGTCGCCCGGGATGACGGGACGGCGAACCCTTTACATCCCGCCGAGTGCAGGCTGGGCCGCTCCGACCGTGGACCCCGGAATCGAGCCCACTCCCCGTCCGCCGCCCGGGGGTACCGGCTGCCTCCTCCGGGCTATACTGCGCCGCCAACAGCTCAACGGAGGGACGTCGTGATCCGGCTCAAGGTCAATGGCCAGACCCACGAGCTCGATGTGAACCCGGACAAGCCGCTGCTCTGGGTCATCCGCGAGGACATCGGGCTCACGGGAACGAAGTTCGGTTGCGGGATGGCGCAGTGCGGCGCCTGCACGGTGCACGTCGATGGCGAGGCGATCCGGTCGTGCGTGACGCCGGTCTCGGACGTCGCCGGAGCGTCGGTCACCACGATCGAGGGCCTGTCCGGCGCGCTCGGAGAGGCGCTGCGTGCCGCGTGGATCGCCGAGGACGTGCCGCAGTGCGGCTACTGCCAGTCGGGCCAGATCATGGCGGCGGCCGAGTTGATCGCGGCCAAGCCCCACCCCACCGACGCCGACATCGACTCGGCCATGGACGACATCCTCTGCCGCTGCGGGACCTATCAGCGCATCCGGAAGGCGATCCATCTCGCAGCGCGCACGAAGGCAGGGGAGGCGAAATGAGCGCGATCGTCAACGTCAACCGCCGCGAGTTCCTGAGGGTCGGCGCGGTCGCGGGCGGCAGCCTGCTGCTGGGCGTCTACCTCCCGCTCCCCGGGGCGGCGGCCCTGGCCGAGGAGACGAAGGGCGCGCCCTTCGCACCGAACGCGTTCCTGCGCATCGGCGCGGACGAGTCGGTCACCGTGATCATCAACCACTCCGAGATGGGGCAGGGCGTCTCGACCGCGCTCGCGATGCTGCTCGCCGACGAGCTGGACGCCGACTGGCACCGGATCCGCGTCGAGTTCTCGGGGGTCGATCCCGCCTACAACCACACCGCGTTCGGCCCCGTCCAGATGACCGGCGGCAGCACGACGATGTGGAGCGAGTGGGAGCGCTACCGGAAGATGGGAGCCGCCGGCCGGGCGATGCTCGTCGCGGCCGCGGCCCAGGAGTGGGGCGTCGACGCCGCCGCCTGCACCGCCGAGAGCGGCTTCGTCGTCCACCAGCCCTCCGGCCGGAGGCTGTCGTTCGGCGCGCTCGCGGCGAAGGCGAGCGGCCTGGCGGTGCCGGAGGAGGTCGCGCTCAAGACGCCGGACCGGTTCCGCTTCATCGGCAAGCCGATGCGACGGATCGACACGCGGGAGAAGGTCGACGGCACGGCGAGGTTCGG
>JAHDVN010000294.1 GCA_023384635.1 Thermoanaerobaculia bacterium | reverse complement strand
GACCACGGGCGCCGGTGAGGTCTGGTTCGACACCGAGACGCCGCGCCAAGCAGTCGCCACCGCCACGGCCGCCGGCGAGACGCTCCACGTCCGGCTCGTGCCGCTCTTCTCCGTGGTGGAGGCCCCGGAGAACGAGAAGCGGCTCGCCTCGGTGCTGCGCGAGCCGCGCGACCTCGTGCTGGTGGAGGTCTGACAGGTGCCGATCGCCTTCTCCGGCCGCCTCTCCGGCTACGTGACGGCCGGCGGCTCCACGGGGAGCCTCTCCGGGGTGGTGGTCAACGCCTCCTGGCCGGAGCGCACGCTCGCGGGCACCGTGGCGTTCGGCCGGTGGCACGCCTACGAGGGGGCCTGCATCCACGCCGGGGTGCGGGTGAAGCTCGACGGCGCCTGGGTGGACCCCGCCGAGCTCGCCGGGCCGGTGGAGATCCAGGAGACGCTCGACTCGCCGGTCGTGCGCGCGAGCTTTGGTCTGATCGGCCCCGCCTGGAGCGCGCTGGCGACGGAGAAGGTCTGGACCCTCACCCCGGTCGAGATCTGGTGGAACACGGGCGCCCCGGGCGATGTCGTCCTCGAGCAGCGGTTCGACGGCTATGTCAGAACCTGTCAGCAGAGCGACGGCGGTCCGGCCGTGCGGGTGGAGTGCCAGGACGCGATCACCGCCATGTACGGCGGCTACGACCTCTGCCACGAGGTGGAGCCGTTCGCCGGGCTGACCCGCGGCGAGATCGTCCGCGAGCTCTGCCTCGACGCCGGTCTCTCGGCCGTGGACTGCCCCGACGGGGCGGTCTACCAGAAGGGTCTCTTCACCGACTCGAAGAAGCTCTTCGAGTTCCTCCGGGAGTTCATCGCCCCGGAGGGCTGGAAGATGCGGGTCGCCCGGGACGGCTCGGCGCTGGAGCTCTGGCGCCCGGAGCTCCTGGAGCCACCGATCCCGGCCGACGACGAGTGGGGCCTCTCGCGGATCGAGAAGGTCCAGATCGAGCCCCCGCGCGACGTGGCGAGCCGGTGGATCGTCCGCGGCCTCGGTGCGGTGACCGTTGACGAAGTGGGGCAGGTGACGACGAGCACGGTCACCCGCCTCTACTCGCTCTACGCCCCGGTCAAGGCGGTGCAGCGCCAGCTCGCCGACGGGTCCGTCGAAGACATCGGCACGGCCGACCCGGCCACCCTCCGCCTCGTGCAGGAGATCCGCGACGAGCGCACGGAGCGAGGGGGCAAGCTGATCCGCCACGAGGTGCGAGAGCTCGGCTGGTACAACCCTCGCGCCGCACACCAGATCACGAACACCGGCACCGGCGGGTACGACTACCTGGTGGCGCTGATCGACGAGCAGGGAGAGTTCGTCGACCGTTTCCAGGAGTGGTTTCACGAGGTCGGCCGCCGGGTGCAGGAGTGGACGTGGAACGATCTCGGTGAGAACACGACCTCGACGGTGAAAGTCTGGCGGTACTACAACCGCCTGGCTCCTGTCACGAACGGTGCCAACTGGCCGAACACGAACACCGTCGGCGTCTACGTCTTCGGGGACGGCGAGAGCTACCTCTACGAAGCGGAGGTCTACGGCCACGCGGAGACGATCGTCGTGGCCCGCGAGCACAACGCGGACACGGGCGCCGTGGAGCGCGAGGTGGAAGAGGTCTACGGCTACCACCCACGGAACGCCGCGCGTGACGGATCGGTGGACATCGGCGTCCGTTCGTCGGGCCGCGGGCAGTTCGAGGCGGCCTCCAACTGGATGCGAACGCAGGAGAAGACGACCGACTACGTGATCGGCGAGGACGGCAACCTCCAGGGGACGCGCGAGGCGATCCGCGGCTACAAGGCGTTCCCATCCCCGGCGGGACAGTACGAGTGGGGCGACTTCAAGTCGAACGACTCGATCGAGAACTGGCGCACCCTCTCGGTGAAGCTGATCCAGTACAACGTGATCTCCGAGGACCAGTACGAGGAGGTCATTTACGGCCCAGAGGGGCGGCAGGCGCGCATTCTCACCGGCCGCGTGCCGAGCCCCGGCTACCGCTCCTCGGCGTGGACCGAGCTGCGGCAGGCACCGGTGGAGATCGTGATCGAGGACGCCACGGTGGCGGGCTGGTTCGGCTTCCGTCGGCGGGTGGTGAACGACGAGTACGTCCAGAGCATGGAGGAGGCGACCGGCCTCCTCGAGCGGGAGAAGGCGCGCGAGCTCGCTTGGAAGGTGACGATCGACCGCGCCGAGGCGACCGCCGAGGTAGGCCAGACGATCCTCGTCCGCCACCCGGAGCACGGCCTCGCCGCGCGCGGGATGGTGACCGAGGTGCGCGCCCGCCGCGAGCCGCGCACCGGCGAGGCCTCGGCGACCTACCGGCTGGAGATCCCTCTGTGAGCCAGAGCCAGGACGTCGACCGCGCGCTCCTCTCCGTCCTCGACGAACGCCGCGAGAAGGAGGCTGACGTCCGCCCGGCACGGGTGGTGGGGCGCAACACCGACGGCACGGCGCAGGTGCAACGCCTGGACGCCGAGTGCGTGGCGCGCGGAGGCGCCAGCGGCTACGGTGGCGAGATCGTGGTCCGCCTCCCGGCGATGATGAACCGCCGCGGCACCGCCGGCGTGGCTGCCGCCACCTCGCGCGGCAGCGGCGACACTCTATGGGTGGAGGCGCTCGACCCGGCGGTCTTCGCCCCGGGCGCCGTAAACCTCGCGGTCACCGTAACCGGGCGCGGCTTCACGCCGACCACGCGGTTCGAGTTCCTCTCGCCCGATGGGGCCGTCAATCCCGACATCACGCTCCTCACCGCCAACTACGTGGACGAGGAGACCTACACCCTGACGATCAACGTGGCCGCGGACGCGGCCCTCTTCGAGGCGGCCGCGATCGCCTACGGACCACGATGAGCACCGAGACCACCCTCACCCGGCAGAAGCCACGCGCCTACGGCATCGCGCTCGCGCCGGCGACGCCGGTCTACTTCGGCTTCCACTACAGCGCCACCGGCTTCGGAGCCACGCTCTACGCCGCCGACGGCTCCTGGGTGGAGGACCGCGGCGAAATCTCCACTGGCGACACGCTCGACAGCCGGGCGACCTGCATCCTCGCCGACGCCGGGGAGAAGGTGGGCGCGGGCTCCCTCGTCTGGCTCTCGGACATGCAGAGCCTCAACGTCTGGGACGTCGAGGCCGCCGCCACCTACACCTACGCGGTGGCCGACACCTACCTCCTCGACGGCGCCTGCTACCACGGCGGCTACCTCTGGTGGATCGAGCGCGACCCGGTGCAGCACGGATCGGCGGGCTCCCGCGCCACCTGGTTCCGCCTGATCCGCGCCCGGTGCGACCTGACGGACGTGACGCAGGTCGGCACGGAGTGGGAGATGGGGCATCTTGCCGCCGGCGGGATGCTCGACTCCGTCAACTGGCCATCCGAGTTCGAAAGCCTGGAAGCGGCGGTCTTCGTGACCGCGAACGCCATGAACCTCGTCCTGCGCTGGATCGACAACGTGAACTTCGAGGTCACCGGCAGGGTCCTGATCCGGTTGTCGTTTGACGGTGTATCCCGTGAGGCTTCAGGGAGCCAGTACACCTCCTCCTACCCCCCATGGGCGTCCGGGGAACGCACTGCCGCAGGCACAGGGCTCATCCCCGGAGCAGGGATGCCGTACTACACGGACGCGCTCGGCATCGAGCCGGTCGACGGCTGGCCGAGCGAGGACCCCTGGCCGGTGACGATCGACCGAGGCGGCTACGCCCCCGCCACCGGGCAGGCCGTCGCGCTTTCGGGGACGGAGCTCAATCGCCACGCCTACCCGAGCTCCGACGCCACGCCCGCCGTACAGCTCACCCTCGCCGCGCACGAAACCTGGTTCGAGCCGATTCTTCTCTTCCCGATGGAGTGACTGATGCCCACGATCGACTTCTACCTCGACGACGACCTGACCCTGCTCGACGACGAGGCGATCTCCGGCCTGGAGGCGGGGGCGTACTCGACGGCGATCGAGCTCCACGTCTGGGCCGACAAGGACGCGGCCAGCCCGCAGGCGGCCGAGAACGTGCGCCTGGTGATCGACACGGAGGACCCGGCCGCCGCGGGGACCTTCCTGCGCTCCGGCCTTGCGCCCCAGGACGAGCTCTGGGGCTGGATGCGGATCGTCGGCTACGACAACACCGCCGACCCGAGCTGGTCGGTGGCCTCGACCGACTGGCACCCCGTGGGCGCCTACGCGAGCCTGCCGGTGGGGACGATCGCGGGCGACTGCGCCGTCCACGTGGAGGTTCGATTCCGCCCGCCGACCACCGCCGCGGCGATGGCCTGGCGCTTCCGGCCCGGGGCGATCTACGAGGAGTACGCGCAGCCGGTGCCCCCGGCGCTCACGATGGTGGACCGGGGCGTGCTCACCGGCGCGGGCGACGCCACCCGCGCGGGGCTGATCTCCGGCCTCGCGGTGACCCCCACCGGAACGCCGGACGACGAAGTCCACGTCGCGGCCGGAACCTGGCTCTACCGGGGGGCGATCTACGCCCAGGTGGCGAGCGCCCACGAGCTCGACCAGAACGACGTGACCACGGCCGATATCGAGCT
>JAHDVN010000293.1 GCA_023384635.1 Thermoanaerobaculia bacterium | reverse complement strand
GGTCGACCGGCAGCGCGTCGAACGCGATCTCGAGCACCTGCCGCATCACCTCGTCGATCGACTCCGAGCGGATGAGCATCTGCGCCAGGCGGGTGAGGAAGCCGAAGATCTTGCTCGAGTAGGCATGCTCGAGATCGCGGCGCTTCTCCGAGCGCTCGCCCAGGCCGTAGTCGGCCACGAAGTCGGAGAGCTTGCGGACGATCGTCGCGCTCGCCACCCCGCCGCTGCCCGCCGGCACGGGGGCCGACGCGAGGGGAATCGTCTTCCCCTCGCGTGGCTCGCCCTCCACCAGGAGCTCGAAGATCCCGATCTTGACCCGGTCGCCGGGGGCGAGGGGGGACTCCTTCCTCGCCACCCGGTTGACCTGGACGCCGTTCGTGCTCCCCAGGTCGACGATCGTCCAGGTTCCGTCGGGCGCGAGGCGGACCGCGGCGTGGCGGCGCGAGACCGAGAAGTCGGGCAGGACGATCTCGTTCTCCGCACCCCGCCCGACGCGGACCTCCTCGCCCGCGAGAAGCCGGAACTGTTCGCGCCCCTCGACGGTCCAGCGCAGCCTCATGCCGCCCCCCTCCGCCCCCCGGAGCTCAGGCCGGGAGCGCCACGCCTCCCATCAGCCAGAGCAGGATCGCCTTCTGGGCGTGGAGGCGGTTCTCGGCCTCGTCGAAGACCCGGCTCTGCGGGCCGTCGACCACCTCGGCCGCGACCTCCTCGCCGCGGTGGCAGGGCAGGCAGTGGAGAAAGATCGCGTCGGGGTGCGCCAGGGCCATCATCGCCGCGTCGACCTGGTAGCCGGCGAAGGCGCGCAGGCGCTTCGCCGCCTCTTCTTCCTGCCCCATCGAGGCCCAGACGTCGGTGTAGACGGCCGACGCCCCCCGCACCGCCTCGCGCGGGTCCTCGGTGACCTCGATCCGCGTCCCGGCCGCCTCGGCGTCGGCGCGCGCGAGCTCCAGGTACTTCTCCTGCACCCGGTACCCGGCCGGAGAGGCGATCGCGATGTTCATCCCCGCCTTCGCGGCGCCGAACATGAGCGAGTGGGCCACGTTGTTGCCGTCGCCCACGTAGGCGATCTTGCGCCCCTCGAGGTCGCCGAACGCCTCCCGGATCGTGAGCAGGTCGGCCACCACCTGGCAGGGGTGGAGATCGTCGGTCAGGCCGTTGATGACCGGCACCGAGCCGAAGCGGGCGAGGTCGAGCACGTCCTGGTGGGCGAACGTCCGGGCCATGATGCCGTCCACGTAGCGCGAGAGGACCTGGGCGGTGTCGGAGATCGTCTCGCCGCGCCCGAGCTGGATGTCGCGCCCGGAGAGGAAGAGGCCATGGCCGCCGAGCTGCAGCATCGCCACCTCGAAGCTCACCCGGGTGCGGGTCGAGGACTTCTGGAAGATCATCGCCAGCGTCTGGCCGGCGAGAGCCCCCGCGTAGCGGGCCCGGTGGGCCTTGACGTCGAGGCCGAGCTGGAGGAGACCGGCGAGCTCGGCGGAGGTCAGATCGTGGAGGGAGATGAAGTGACGAGGCATGAAGAAACCCCCAGGGCCAGCAGGAGCGGCCAGAGAAAGGAGCCCGCGCGGTGTCCGGACCGGTGCGCGCCGCAGCGCGCCGGGCTCCGTGGGACAGCCGGAGTCTAGCAGCTGCGGAGCCGCGACCGGCCGGGTGGGGACAGGGCGCGGGGCCGCCCGCTGCTAGACTTCGAGCGATGGACCTCTCCCCGCAGAACCCCCTCCACGAGCGCTACGCCTCGCGGGAGATGTCGGCCCTGTTCTCCGCCGAGCGGCGCTACGGCACGTGGCGCCGGCTCTGGATCGTGCTCGCCGAGTGCCAGGCCGAGCTCGGGCTCGGGATCACCTCCGCGCAGCTCGCCGCGCTGCGCGAAGCCGCGCCCCGGCTCGATCTCGCCCGGGTCGCCGAGCTCGAGCGGCAGACCCGCCACGACGTGGTCGCCCATCTGCGGCACTTCGCCGAGCAGGCCGGCGAGGCGGGGGGGATCCTCCACCTCGGCGCGACCTCGGCGTTCGTCACCGACAACGCCGACCTCCTCCTCCAGCGCGAAGGGCTCGACCTCCTCCTGCGCCGGCTCGCCGCCGCCTGCCTGGCCCTCGCGGAGTTCGCCCGGCGCCAGCGCGACCTGCCCTGCCTGGCCTACACCCACTTCCAGCCGGCGCAGCTGACCACCGTGGGCAAGCGCGCCACCCTCTGGCTCCAGGACCTCCTCCTCGACCTCGAGGAGGTCCGCCGGCGCCGCGACGGGCTGCGCTGCCGCGGGGTCAAGGGGACGACCGGCACCCAGGCGAGCTTCCTCACCCTCTTCCATGGCGACTCCGGCAAGGTGCGGGCGCTCGACCGGCTGGTCGCCGAGCGCCTCGGCTTCGCCGGGAGCTTCCCGGTGACCGGCCAGACCTACCCCCGCAAGCAGGACAGCCAGGTCCTCGCCGCGCTGGCCGGGGTCGCCGAGAGCTGCCACAAACTGGGCACCGACCTGCGGCTCCTGCAGGGGGTCGGGGAGCTGTCCGAGCCGTTCGACGCCGACCAGGTGGGCTCTTCGGCCATGGCGTACAAGCGCAACCCGGTCCGCTCCGAGAGGATCTGCGCGCTCGCCCGGCGGCTGCTCACGGACAGCCTGAACGGCCCGCTCAACGCCGCCACCCAGTGGCTGGAGCGGAGTCTCGACGACTCGGCGAACCGCCGCCTGGTGCTCACCGACGCGTTCCTCGCCGCCGACGCGATCCTCGGCCTGGCGGGACACGTGGCCTCCGGCCTGCGGGTCCACACAGCGACGATCCGGGCCCGGGTCGCCCGCGAGCTCCCGTTCATGGCCACCGAGACCCTGCTGATGGAGGCGGTGCTGCGCGGCGGCGACCGGCAGGAGCTGCACGAGCGGATCCGGCGCCACAGCCTCGCGGCCCAGGAGGCGGTGGCGCGCGGGGAGGAGAACCCGCTCCTCGACCGGATCGCCGCGGACCGCGCATTCGGGCTCAGCCGCGAGGAGATCGATCGCTGGACCGACTCCGCGGCCTTCACCGGACGCTCGGCGGCCCAGGTCGACGAGTTCCTCGCGGAAGTGGCCGAGCCCCTCCTCTCCGCTTCGGAGGCGGCCCCGGTCGAGGCCCCCCGGGTCTGATCCGGGATTTTGATCCCGGCCCGACCTGTGCTACACTTTTTTGGATGATTACCGCACGCGCCCTCCCGGGCGCGCGGATGGGGCTCTGGGCCGCGCTCGTGACGAGCGCTCTTCTCGCGGTCGCCTGTGCCCCCTCCTCTCCGAAGCTGGCTCCCGACGGCGGGGTCGAGCGTGGTATCGCTTCCTGGTACGGTCCCGGCTTCCACGGCCGGCAGACGGCCTCGGGGGAGCGCTACGACATGCACGCCCTCACCGCCGCCCACCCCACCCTGCCGTTCGGCACGGAGGTGGAGGTGACCAATCTCGACAACGGACGGAAGGTCCGGGTGCGGGTCAACGACCGGGGGCCGTTCCTGAAGAACCGGGTGATCGATCTCTCGCGCGCGGCGGCCGAAGCCATCGGCATGATCGGCCCCGGCACCGCCCGGGTGCAGATCGCGACCCGCGGCGCCGCCCCCGTGGAGCCGGTCCGCTACGCCGTTCAGGCCGGGGCGTTCCAGGATCTCGCCCGGGCCGAGGAGCTGGCCGCCCGCCTCTGCCCGCGCTTCCCGGCGGTCGAGGTCCGCTCCGACGGCTCCTGGCACCGCGTCCGCCTCGGCGAGTTCCCGCACTGGGAGCTCGCCGACGACCTGCGCCGGCGCCTGCGCCGCGAGGGGGTCGCGGCCGTCGTCGTGGCGCTGCGCTGACCCGGGGCAGCCCCGCGCCCGGGGCCGGCGCAGGCGGGCCAGGAAGGCGTCCGGGGCGAGCCAGACCGGCGCCGCCCCCTCCATCGAGACCTCGCCGAGCCCTCCCGGTCGCGCCTCGAGGCGGGGGAATCCGGCGCGCCCCCGCACCAGCAGAGCCGCACAGCCGAGGAAGTGCTCCCGGACGAGATCGCGCAGCACCGGCTCGCCCGCGAGCCGCTTGACCGCGACGGTCCGGCGCCCGCCGGCGGCGACGGCCTTGGCGGCGCCGAGGCCGACGGCGCCGGCGAGCGGCCCAGGGGGCTCGGCCGGCCCCTCCAGGTCGAGCCAACCGAGCCGTACGCCCGCGGCCGCAGCCGCCTGCCAGAGCTCCGCGAACGCCTCGGGCCCGGCCCCGACGGAATAGAGGTGCGGCAGTCTCATCGCTCTCCCCCGTAGAGCCGCAGGCCGGCCCACTCCCCCCGGTAGGCCGCCTCGTCGGCGGTCCAGCCGGCGATCCAGCCCTCCGGGTCCTGCCCGCGCTCGACGATCCGGCGCAGTTCGTCGCCGCCGGAGAGCAGGTCGATTGCCGGGCGATCGCTCACGAACTCGTACGGGGCGCGGCGCCAACTGAATTGGTCCCCCAGCTCGCGCGCCAGGGTGGCGAGAATCCGCACCCCCGCCGCCACCGGCCGCACCCGCTCGGGCTCCGTCACGACCAGCTCCACACCGCCACAGATCTGCCCGGCGTGCTTCTGGAACTGGGGGCGGAACGCGGCCG
>JAHDVN010000292.1 GCA_023384635.1 Thermoanaerobaculia bacterium | reverse complement strand
CCGGCCGGCGCGGAGGCGCGGATCGCCTCGACCAGCGAGTCGATCGCGCCGCGCGAGGGGACGCCGAGGAGCGACCGCAGGTTCTCCTCCCCCTCGCTCGTGAGCACGGTCCGCGCCGCCTCGGCGGCGCTCACCATCGCGCTGCCGCCGGCGCGGGGGCCGAAGAAGAACGGGTAGAGGTCCACCGGCGCGAGGTTCGACCCGAACTTCGCGTTCACCGCCTCGATGTAGAGGTTGGCCATGAGCGCGTAGCCGACCTCGGTGGGGTGGAAGCCGTCGTAGCTCACGGCGCCGCCGGTGAGGAAGGCGAGGTCGACCTCGATGCCGCCGTAGCCGATCCCCTCGGAGAAGAGCTCCTCGAACCAGGCCCCCTCCTCGACGATCGCCGCGCCGACCGCGTTCGCCTCGGAGCGCACCACCGCGTCGAGGTCGCGCGCGCGGGCGCGCACCGCCGCCGCCTCGTCGCGGTCGAGGACGACCGAGGTCGGGAGCGGCAGACCGGTGCCGCCGAGCGCCGCCGGGATGCCGATCCCCTGGGCGAGGAGCGCGGCGGCCGGCAGCAGCACGAAGTCGTTCGCCCCGAGCTGGAAGACCTCGCCGGAGGTCTTCTGCGCCAGGTAGCCGACCGGCTGCCCGCCCACGATCACCGGCTGGCCGGTGGCGGGGTTGGTGACGAACGGGGAGATGGCGCGCGCGTAGGAGACGATCGTCGGGTCGGGGAAGGTCATCACCGCCAACTTCGCGCCGCTGGCCGCGATCGCCTGCACCATCGTGCGGTAGCAGCCGCGGAAGCGCTCGACGGGGGTGAGCGTGACGCCGTCGATCGCCACCCCGGCGAGCACCGCGCCGAGGAAGTCGTTGCCGCCGATGTGGGTGATCACGAAGGTCGGCTGCAGCGAGAGCGCCTGCTGGAGCTGGGTGAAGCCGAGCTGGCGCAGCACCAGGTCGGTGGCGTCGCCGGCGCTGGTGGACTGCGTCTTCTCGACCAGGTCGCAGACGTTCGCCCCCGGCACCGAGAGGTTGTCGTAGGGGCGGGGCAGGGTGAGGTTGACCGGCGCGCCCGGGGTCGCGGCCTTCGGCGCCAGCACCAGCGGCGAGAGGCTGAGGAGCGCGAGCTCCGGGGAGATGCCGGGCTCGCTCACCAGCGGCTGCTGGAAGCCGGTCTTCCCGGCTTGCTCGGCGAAGAGGGCGGGGAAGCTCGCGCGCTGGTGGGTCTCGACGATCGAGGCGTTGACCACGCCGGCGCCGTAGCTGTCGCCGATCGCGACGATGCGGGTGAAGTCGGCCGAGCCGCCGCTGACCTGGGCGCCGGCGGCGCCCGCCAAGAGCAGCGCCGCGGCGGCGAGAGCCACGGCGCGGACCTGTGTCGTTCTCATCTCGTTCCCCCTCGGAGCGAGGCCGCTCAGAACGACAGCGTGGCGCCGAGGAGCCAGGCGGTCGTCTCGTAGCAGCCGTTGAAGTTGTCGCGGTTGGTGGAGGTGCAGCGGTCCTCGAACGGCAGGTAGAGGAGCGCGAGGTCGGTGGTGATCACCCGCCCGCGGTGGCCGAAACCGACGGTGAAGCCGTTGCGGTCGGCGTCGGGGAGCAGCGGCCCGGTGGCGGTCGCGGGCTGCGGCGTCTCGTCGTAGACGTAGCCGAAGCGCCACTGGCGCACCGGGGAGGTGGTCCACTGGAAGCCGATCCGGTAGTTGTAGGCGTCCTCGAAGTTCTGCGGCACCGTGTCGTCGAGCGCCGGCGCGTCGGGGAAGGCGAGCGGCAGGCTCTCGAAGCTGCTCCAGCCGGTCCAGTTCACGTCCACCTCGACGAGGAAGCGCGGCGAGAAGGTGAGCGCGAAGCCGAGGCTCGCCATCTCGGGGAAGTCGATCGCCGTCTCCACCGGGGTCGGCGCGCCGAACGGCAGCATCCGGGCGACCGCGGCGTCGAACTGCGGGTAGCCGGTGGGAATCTGCGTGAAGCGCGCGTCGCCGCCGTACTCGACGTCGATGGCGCTGCGGTAGGAGAGGCCCCAGGAGAACGAGGGGTTCACCTTGTGCAGCAGGCCGACGTTGAAGCCGTAGCCGGTGTCGAAGTCGCTCGTGAGGTCGACCTTGGCGATGTCGGCGACCTGCTGCGTGAACGGGTTGAAGGAACCGACGTAGCGCTGCAGCTCGACGTCGGAGACGCGCGCGATGGCGCCGATCCCGAGGGCGAAGCGCGGCGTGAGCTGGAAGGCGAGGGTGGGGTTGATGTCGAAGGTGCGCAGCGAGGCGAGCACGCTGAGGTAGCGGCCCGAGAAGTTCGCCTTGTCCTTCCACTCCGTGGTGAGGCCGAACGGGGTGTAGACGCCGAGGCCGAAGGTGGCGCGGTCGCCGAACGGCTGCACGTAGTAGAGGTGGCTGGGGACCTCGGCGAGCGGCTCCATCTCGGCCCGCGCCGCGCTGCCCGGGAACGGGTCGGCGCCGCGGAACTCGCCCTCGGAGGTGATGAAGGTGGTGCCCGCGCGGAAGCTCCGCTCGCGCTGGAAGGCGAGCCCGGCGACGTTGAAGAAGAAGGCCGACCCGTCGTCGGCCTGGGCGGTGAAGGCGCCCGCCATCCCCATCGCCTTGGCGCCGTGCTCGTAGAGCGCGAAGCCCGCGGCGTTCGCGCTCGCCGCCATCAGGGCGCCGGCGACAAAGATCGCCAGCGCGGTACCGCAACTGCGCACCGCATGCCTCATCCTCGATCTCCTCTCGTGGGCGGGAAGAGCTCCCGACCGCCGGTTGTCGAATACCGCGCAAAGGTAAGGGATACCCGGCGGGTCGTCAATGACGCAGTGCGGCAGGATGCCCCTCGGGCGGACCGGCGGGTCCGGTCCGGGCGGAGGCGGCTCAGCGGCGGTGGTCGCGGATCGCCTCGCGGGCCTCCTCCTCGGCCTCGCGGCGGCGCTCGGCCTCCCGCTTGTCGTGCTCCTTGCGCCCCTGGGCGACGGCGAGCTCGACCTTGATCCGGTTGCCCCGGAGGTGCATCGAAAGGGGGATGATCGTCAGCCCCTTCACCTGGGCGCGGCCGAGGAGGCGGTCGATCTCGCGGCGGTGGAGGAGGAGCTTGCGCGGGCGGTCGGGGAGGTGGTTCTCGCGGTTGCCGTGGCTGTAGGGGCTCACGTGCACCCCCACCAGCCAGGCTTCGCCGCCGCGCAGCTCCACGAAGGCGTCGCGCAGCTGGACCCGCCCCAGGCGGCAGGCCTTGACCTCGGTGCCGGTCAGCGCGAGGCCGGCCTCGACCGTCTCGAGGATCTCGTAGTCGTGGCGCGCGCGGCGGTTGGCGGCGAGCGGGCGCACGGCGGCGGGGCGGCGCGGTTCGGAGCTGCGCGGGGCGGCCATGGGACGGGGAGTCTATCCGGCGCCGCGGTGCTACAGTGCGCTCGACGATGCGCCCGCCGCGCCGCCTCCTGCCCCTGCTCGCCCTCCTGCTCGCCGCGGCCGCGCCCGAACGGCCGGCCGTGACCGACGTCGTCGCCGCCCTCGACGGACGCGAGGTCCGGATCGGCTTCCGCCTCGCCGGGGCGTTCGACGATGCCGTCCGGGAACGCCTGCAGGCGGGCCTTCCGACCGGCTTCACCTACGAGATCGAGCTGTTGCGCGACCGCAAGCGCTGGTGGGACGCCGGTCTCGCGGAGGCGAGCCTCGAGGTGGCCGCGATGTACAACGCCCTCTCGCGCGACTACCTGCTCAACGTGAAGCGGGACGGCCGCCTCGTCGAGAGCCGCACGGTGCGCGAGCTCGCCGACCTGGAGCGGGCGATGACGGAGGTGGCCGGCCTCGCCGCCCTCGCGGTGCCGGAGCGGGTGCGCGGCCGCCAGCGCCTCCTGGTGCGGGTGCGCGCGAAGCTCGGCGCGGGCACCGTGCTCGGCTTCATCCCCACCGAGCGGGAGACGGCCTGGGCGGAGTCGCGCAAGTTCCGCCTCCCCGTCGACGCGCCATGAGCGGCCCTCGCGGTCCGCGCGACCTGCGGGCCCGGATCACCCGCTTCCGGCGCAGCACGCCGCTCGTGCTCGCCTCGCTCGGGCTCCTGCTGCTCCTGCTCACCGCCATCTACTACCTGATCCAGCGCGGCCGGGCGCTGCCCGAGGCGCTCGTCTCCGACCGCGTGCTCCTCTTCTTCCTGCGCAACTTCAACATCCTCCTCATCCTCGTCATCCTCTTCGTGCTCGCCCGCAACCTGCTCAAGGTCTGGATCGAGCAGCGGCGGAAGCGGCTGGGCTCGCGCTTCCGCACCAAGCTGGTGGCGACCTACATCGGCCTCGCGGCGGTGCCCACGCTCGTGCTCTCGCTCTACGCGATGGAGCTGCTGCAGAGCTCGGTGGAGCGCTGGTTCAGCCCGTCGCTGCGCGTCGTGCTCGAGCAGGCGGGCGCGGTCGCCGAGACCTCGATCGGGCTGGTCGAGGAGCGGGCGCGGCGCGACGCCGCCGGCCTCGCGCGGCGGCTGGCCGGCATCGACCTCGCCGACCCGGCGGCCCGCGAGCGCGTGGACGCGCTGCTGCGCGAGCAGCAGCAGGCGCTGGGCGTCGACTTTCTCGGCATCTACCTGGAGACGGAGTTCGTGCACGGG
>JAHDVN010000291.1 GCA_023384635.1 Thermoanaerobaculia bacterium | reverse complement strand
CTCGAGGGGGACCGGATCGCCGCGATCGGCTTCGAAGGGAGCGGCTGCGCCATCTCGACCGCCTCGGCCTCGCTGATGACCGAGGCGGTCCGCGGCCGGACGCTCGCCGAGGCGCACGCCCTCTTCCACCGCTTCCACGAGCTCGTCACCGCACCGGCCGGCAGGCCGGCGCCGCCCGCCGACCCCGCGCTCGGCAAGCTCGAGGCGCTCGCCGGGGTGCGGGAGTTCCCGATGTGGGTCAAGTGCGCGACGCTCGCCTGGCACACCCTGGAGGCCGCGCTGGCGGGGGCGGCGAGCGAGGTCTCGACCGAGTAGCGCGGCGCGGCCGGCCGGCCGCCCGGCGTCGACGCGAGAGATGACGGAGCCCCTCTCCCTGCTCGTGCTGCTGCCCGCGCTCGCCGGGGCGGTCGGCCTCGCGGCCCGGCTCCCGGTGCGCTGGGCGGCGGCGCTCACCACCGCCGCCTCGGCCGGCTCGGTGGCGCTGGCCGCGGCCGCGTGGGGCGGCGCCGACGGACCGCGCGCCGCCGTCTGGAGCTGGGCGCCGGGCCTCGGGGTCGAGGTCGCGTGGCGCGCGAACGCCGCCACCCTGGCCCTGGCGCTGCTCGTCGCCGGGATCGGCGCGCTGGTGCTCCAGTACGCGGGGGCGTACTTCCAGGACGGGCCGGTGGGGCGGCGCGCGGTGGGGCTGCTCGCGCTCTTCGAGGCCGCGATGCTGGGCCTCGTCCTCTCGGACAACCTCTTCGCCTTCTACGTCTTCTGGGAGCTCACCAGCCTCTGCTCGTACTTCCTGATCGCCGTGGAGGGGGCCGAGAAGCCGGAGGCCCACGCCGCTGCCGGCCGCGCGCTCCTGCTCACGGTGGGCGGCGGCCTCGCCATGCTCATGGGCTTCGTGCTGCTCGCCGCCGGGGCCGGCGTGACGCGCTTCAGCGACCTCGCCGGCGCGGACCTGCCGCCGGGTCTCGCCGTGGCGGCGCTCGCCCTCTGCCTGCCGGCGGTGATCACCAAGAGCGCCCAGGTGCCGGCCCACTTCTGGCTCCCCGGGGCGATGGCGGCGCCGTCGCCGGTCTCGGCCTACCTGCACTCGGCGACCATGGTCAAGGCGGGGCTGGTGCTCCTCCTCTTCCTCTTCCCCGCCTTCGCCCCCTCGCCGCTCTGGGCCCTGGTGCTGGTGCCGGTGGGCGCGGCGACCTGCGTCTGGGGGAGCTACCGCGCCCTCGGCGAGGACGACGTCAAGCTGCTGATGGCCTGGTCGACGGTCTCGCAGCTCGGCCTGCTCACCCTCACCCTCGGCCTCGGCACCGAGCTCGCGCTGCGCGCCGCGACGCTCCATCTCTTCGCGCACGCGCTGTTCAAGGCGGGGCTCTTCCTCACCGTCGGCGCGGTCGACCACGCCGCCCACACCCGGTCGCTCTCGGCGCTCGGCGGGCTCGGGCGGCGGGCGCCGCTGCTCGCCGGCGCCGCGGCCCTGCTCGCCGCCTCGATGGCCGGCGTGCCGCCGGTGGTGGGCTTCCTCTCCAAGGAGCTGATCCTCAAGAAGGCGATGCTCGGCGAGTGGTGGATCCACGCCCTCGCGATCGGCGGCATCGTGGCCGGCTCGATCGGCACCGTCGCCTACTCGAGCCGCTTCTTCTTCGAGACCTTCGCCGGGGAGCCCCGCTCCGGCGGGACGCGGGAGGCTCACGCCCCCGGGGCGGGGCTGCTCGCGGCGCCGCTCCTGCTCGCCCTGGCGGTGCTCGCCGGCGGCCCGGCGGCGCCCTGGGTCGAGCGGCACTTCCTGGCTCCCGTGACCGCCGCGCTCGCCGGGGCGCCGGTCGAGGCGGTGCCGCTCTCGCTCTGGTACGGGGTCAACGCCGCTTTCGTGCTGAGCCTCGCGATCGTCACCTTCGGCTACCTCTTCGACCGCTGGCTGCGGCTGCGCCTGCTGCCGCACGCCTGGGCCGGCGAGGAGGGCGCGGTGGCGTTCGACCGCTTCTTCGACCGCGTGCAGCGGCTCGGCGGCGCCATCGCGGCGGCGCTCGCCGACGCCCCGCCGCGGATCTATGCCGCGATCGCGCTCACCGTGGCCCTGCTTCCCGCCTGGACGCGCCTCGCCCCTCCGCGCGCCGCCGACCTCGACGGCGCCTCGCCGCTGGCCGCGGCGGTGCTGGTGCTCCTGGCGATGGTGCTGGCGGCGCTCCTCGCCGCGCACTCCCGCCTGACCGCGGTGCTCCTGCTCTCGGCGGTCGGGATCGCGGTGGCGGCGCTCTTCCGCCTCCTCTCGGCGCCGGACCTCATGCTCACGCAGCTCCTGGTCGAGGTGTTGACCACGGTCTTCTTCGTCCTCGCGCTGCGCCTCCTGCCGCCCGGCCTGCCGCAGCCCCCCCCGCGGCCGGAGAGCCGGGCGCCGCGGGCGGCGGTGGCGGCGATCGTGGGGGTCGGCCTGGGCGCCCTCGTCCTCGCGGTGCAGCGCGACGGGCCGCGGCCGCTGCGCGATTTCTTCCTGCGCGCGGCGCCGGAGCTGGCCCAGGGGAACAACCCGGTCAACGTCGTGCTCGTCGACTTCCGCGGCCTCGACACCGCGGTGGAGAGCCTGGTGGTCGTCCTCGCCGCGTTCGGAGCGGTGGCGCTCCTGCGCGGCACCGAGCTGCCCGGCGGCGGCGGTCCGGGCGAAGGCGGACGCCGAGGAGGGCCGCGATGAGGAGCCGCCTCCTCCTGCGCGCCACCCGCGTGGTGCTCCCGCTGGCGGCGCTCTTCGCCCTCGCCCTCTTCGTCAAGGGGCACGACGAGCCGGGCGGTGGCTTCGTGGCCGGTCTCTCGCTCGCCATCGGCGCGGTGCTCTCGCTCGCCGCCGGCGCCTTCCCGGGCCGGCGCCTCGCCGCCGCCCAGAGCCTCGCGGTGCTCGGCCTGCTGCTCGTGCTGGCCACGCTGCTGGTGCCGCTCGCCGCCGGCCGCCCGGCCCTCACCCACGCCTTCGGCAAGCTGCCGCTCCCCTGGGGAGAGAGCCTCAAGTGGCACGGTGCGCTCCTCTTCGATCTCGGCGTCCTGCTCGCCGTGGCGGGGGGGATCACTGCCGTCGCCGAGGTCTTCGTGCGCGGCCGGCGGCCGGGGGAGGGCGAGGAGTGATCCTCCTCGCGGCCTTCGCCGTGGCCCTGCTCGCGGCGGCCGGCACCTACCTGGTGCTCGACCGGCGCGCCTTCCGCGTGGTCGTCGGGCTGGCCCTCCTGACCCACGCTGCCAACCTCACGGTGCTCGCCGCGGGTGGCTGGGCGCCGCTGGCGCCGATCGTGCGCCCGGCGGTCGACAGCGGCGAGATGGCCGATCCGCTCCCGCACGCCCTGGTGCTGACCGCGATCGTGATCTCGCTGGCCATGAGCCTCTACCTGCTCGCGGTCTTCGTGGCGACGGCGCGGCGGGGCGGCGTCGAGCTGGGGGCCGCACCGGCGAGCGACGCGGGGCGGGCGCCGGAGGAGGTCGCCGCCGAGCTCGGGGCGGGGAAGGCGGCGGGGGAGCGGGGATGAGCTCGCTGCCGGTCCTCGCCTTCGCCCTGCCGGCGCTCCTGGGGCTCCTGCTCTGGCTCCTGCGCGCCCCGGCGCGGACGGCCTGGTGGACCAGCCTCGGCGGCGCCGCGGGTTTCGTCGCCCTCGCGGTAGCGATGATCGCGCGCGCGGCCGAGGGGCGGCTCCTGGTCCACGCCTTCGGCGGCTGGCGGCCGCCCTTCGGGATCGTCCTCGTCGTCGACCGGCTGGCCGCGCTGTTCGTCCTGCTGCTCGCGGTGAGCTTCTTCTGGGCGGTGGTGGCGCTCGCTCCGGGCCGGGTGGGGGAGACGGTCTCCCGCCGCGCGCTGCCGGTCCTCTGGCTCCTGGTGGCCGGCCTCGTCGGGGCGTTCCAGACCGGCGACCTGTTCAACCTGTTCGTGATGTTCGAGTTGGTGCTGCTCGCCTCCTACCTGCTGCTCCAGGTGCCCGGCGGGCTGCGCGCGCTCGGCGCGGCGCTCCCCAACCTGCTCGCGAACCTGCTCGCCTCGCTGCTCTTCCTCGTCGGCGCCGGGCTCCTCTACGGGGCCACGGGCACGCTGAGCCTGGCCGATCTCGCGGGCCGGATCGGCAGCGTGCCCGCCGGTACCCGCACCGCCGTGCTCACGCTGCTCGTGGTGGCGTTCGGGGTCAAGGCCGGCCTGGTGCCGGTCCTCTTCTGGCTCCCGGCCACCTACCCCACCCTCTCCGGACCGGTGGCGGCGCTCTTCGCGGGGATGATGACGAAGCTCGGGGTCTACGCGCTGCTGCGCATCGCCCCGATCCTGCTGCCCGGCACCGCGCTGCCGGGCTGGCTGGTGGCGGCGGGAGCGGTGGCGGCGCTGCTCGGCGTGCTCGGGGCGCTCGCGCAGTACGAGGTGCGGCGGCTGCTCGGCTTCCACATCGTCTCGCAGGTCGGCTACATGGTCCTCGGCCTCGGGCTCCTCACCCCGGCAGGGCTGGCGGGCGCCGTTCTCTACCTCTCGCACCACATCCTGGTGAAGGGGGCCCTCTACCTCGTCGCCGACGAGCTCGAGCGCCGCCACGGCACGCGCGACCTGCGGGGGATGGGAGCGGGCGCGCC
>JAHDVN010000290.1 GCA_023384635.1 Thermoanaerobaculia bacterium | reverse complement strand
CGTCGCCGCGCTCGAAGAGCAGGCCGGCCGCTCGCTCACGCCGCCGCGCCGGGGCCGTCCGGAGAGGTAGGGGAAAAGAGGGACAGGCACACATTTCCGCGCAGGCCCCGCGGGATTGACAGCCCGGCAGGGCCATGGGTGCGTGTCCCTCTTTTCCCCGGCGGCCGGGCCTGCCCTCTGGCCAGGGCTATGATGGACCCCTGGCACGCGGAGGAGACTTGACCGGCAGCCTGTTCGACGAGCCCGGCCTGGAGATGGGGACGCGGCACACCGACGCGCTCGCGGAGCCGGCGGCCGACGCGCCACTGGCCGAGCGGATGCGGCCGCGGAGCCTCGACGAGCTGGTGGGGCAGGAGAAGGTGGCCGGGCCCGGCGGCTTCCTGCACCGGGCGATCGCCGAGGACCGGGTGCCGTCGCTCGTGTTCTGGGGGCCGCCGGGGACGGGCAAGACGACGCTCGCTCTGCTCGTGGCGCGCGAGACGCGCTGCCGCTTCCTGCCCTTCTCGGCCGTGACATCCGGGATCAAGGAGATCAAGGCGGTGATGGCCGGCGCGGCGCGGATGCGGCGCGACGCCGGGCGCCGCACCCTGCGCTTCGTCGACGAGATCCACCGCTTCAACCGCGCCCAGCAGGACGCCTTCCTGCCGTTCGTCGAGCGCGGCGACATCGTGCTCGTCGGCGCCACCACCGAGAACCCGAGCTTCGAGCTCAACGCGGCGCTGCTCTCGCGCTGCCGGGTGGTGGTGCTCGAGCCGCTCACGCCCGACGCGATCCGCATCGTGGTGGCGCGGGCGTTGGCCGATCCCGAGCGCGGGCTCGGGAGCGAGGGGGTGCGGCTCGACGAGGAGGCGATGGCGTCGGTCGCCAACCTGGCCTCGGGTGACGCCCGGCGGGCCCTGAACCTGGTCGAGGCGGTGGTCGCCGAGGCCCGCTCGGCCGGGCGCCGCGAGGTCTCGGCGGCCGCCGTGCAGGCGGTCGCCCAGCGCAAGGTGCTGCTCTACGACAAGGCGGGGGAGGAGCACTTCAACCTCATCTCGGCGCTCCACAAATCGCTGCGCGAGAGCGATCCCGACGCGGCGCTCTACTGGCTGGCGCGGATGCTCGAGGCGGGGGAGGACCCGCTCTACGTCGCCCGCCGCATGGTGCGCTTCGCGGTCGAGGACGTCGGGCTCGCCGATCCGCGGGCGCTCACGCTGGCGATCGCCGCCTGGGAGGCGTACCACCGTCTCGGCTCGCCGGAGGGGGACCTCGCGCTCGCCGAGCTCGCGGTCTACCTCGCGCTGGCGCCGAAGAGCGTGGCGCTCTACCGCGCCTGGGGGGAGGTCCGCCGGGCGGTGGCCGACCGCCCCGCCGAGCCGGTGCCGATGGCGATCCGCAACGCGCCGACCCGGCTCATGGAGGAGGTCGGCTACGGGCGGGGCTACGAGTACGCCCCCGACAGCGCCGAGGGGGTGGCCGGGCTCGACTGCCTGCCCCCGGCGCTCGCCGGCACCCGTTTCTACCGCCCGAGCGGCAAGGGGGAGGAGGAGCGCCTCGGCCGCCGCCTGGAGGAGTTCGCGCGGCGCCGGACGCGCGCCCGCGCCGCCGCGAAAGGAGGAGAGGACGATGGGATGGAGCCGTGAGCCGCAGCCCGGCGAGATCGCCTGGGCCGACCTGACCGTGCCCGACGCCGAGGGCCTGCGCGACTTCTACGCCGAGGTCGTCGGCTGGCGCCCCGAGCCGGTCGAGATGGGCAGCTACGCCGATTTCAACCTGGTGCAGCCGGCCACCGGCGAGCCGGCCGCCGGCCTCTGCCACGCGCGCGGCGCGAACGCCGACCTGCCGCCGGTCTGGCTCCTCTACGTCGTGGTGCGCGACCTCGCGGCGAGCGTGGAGCGCTGCCTCGAGCTGGGCGGCGAGCTCGTCGCCGGTCCCCGTGCGCTCGGCCCCGAGGCCCGCCTGGCCGTGATCCGCGACCCCGCGGGCGCCGCGCTGGCGCTCTGGGAGCGGCTCTCGCGGTGAGAAAAGAGGGGCAGGCACACATTTCCTTCTCGGGCGGTGGTTTTCCAGCGGACTGAGCGGAAATGTGTGCCTGTCCCTCTTTTTCCCTCCCGCCGGCGCCCTGGACGACGCGCTTCGCGCCGGCGCCCACGGGGCTGCTCCACCTCGGCCACGCCGCCAACGCGGTCTTCGTCTGGGGGATCGCCCGCGCCTTCGGCGGCCGCGTGGTGCTCCGCGTCGAGGACCACGACCGGATCCGCTGCCGGCCGGAGCACGAGCGGGCGCTGCTCGACGACCTCGACTGGCTCGGCCTCGCGCCCGACCTCGGGGCCACGGCCGAGCTGCGCGCCGGCCCGTCGCCGTATCGCCAGAGTGATCGCACCGCGCTCTACGCCGCCGCGCTCGCGCGGCTCGAGGCCTCTGGTCTCGCCTACCCCTGCGCCTGCTCGCGCCGCGCCATCCGGGACGGCTCGCCGCAAGGGGCGACCGAGCTGCGCTATCCCGGCACCTGCCGCGCCCGCGGCCTCGATCCAGCCGCGCATCCGATGCGGCGGGTGCGCCTCGACCCCCTCGCGATCGCCTTCGACGACCTGCTGCTCGGCTCCCAGCGCCAGCTCCCCGCCGAGGAGTGCGGCGACCTGCTGGCGCGCGACCGGGACGGCAACTGGACCTACCAGTTCGCGGTGGTGGTCGACGATCTCGAGCAGGGGATCGACGTCGTGATCCGCGGCGCGGACCTCCTCCCCTCGACCGGACGGCAGATCCAGCTCGCGGCCCTGCTCGGCCGCTCCGCGCCGCCGCGCTTCCTCCACCACCCGCTGCTCCTGCGCCCCGACGGGACGAAGCTCTCGAAGGCGAACCGGGACACCGGCCTGGCCGACCTGCGCGCGGCCGGCTGGGAGCGCGAGCGGGTGCTCGGCGAGGCGGCGTGCCTGGCCGGGCTGCAGCGGGAGCCGGCGCCGCTGGCGCCGGAGGGTCTGGCGGGCCTCTTCCTCTAGCGCGGCCCCCGGGGCCTCAGCTCGTCAGCTGGCGGTGCCGGGCGAGGCGATCGAGGTGGGCGGCGACCTGCCGGGCCGCGAGCGGAGCGAGGTGCGCGGCGAGCCCGGAGTAGACCTCGCGGACGATCGCCGCCGGCTCGCGGAGGCCACGCCGCCAGGCGGCGAGCACCTCGGCCTCGCGCTCCAGGCGGTGGCTCCGCACGGCGGCGAGCGCCTCCCTGCCGTCGGCGAGCGGCGCGCCGTGGGCGGGCAGGAGGACCGGCGGCGCCGCCCGTTCCAGGCGCTCGAGGGAGACGAGGAAGGCGTCCATGTCGCCGTCGGGCGGGTCGATCACCACCGTCCCCAGCCCGGAGACGAGGTCGCCGCAGACGACCGCGCCCGAGGGGAGCAGCCGGAACGCGAGGTGGCCGCGGGCGTGCCCCGGGGTGTGGAGGACCTCGAGCTCGAGCGGCGGCGCGCCCGCGAGGCGGCGCCGCTCGCCGTCCGCGAGGGGGCCGTCGACCGGCACGCCGCGCGCGGCGACCCGCTCGGCGGTGAGCGGGTGGGCCCGCACCGGCACGCCGAGCGCCGCCCGCACCGCGGCGACACCCGCCACGTGATCGGCGTGGTGGTGCGTGAGCCAGATCTCCGTCACTCGGCGGCCGAGTCGCTCGCGGGCGGCGGCGAGCACCGCGAGCAGGCGCGCGATCTCCCCCGCGTCGCCGGCCCCCGGGTCGACCAGCACCGCCTCCCCGAAGCCGAGCAGGTAGGCGTGGGTGTGGGTGGCGGGGGGAAGGGTCGCGGTGCGGAGCGGCACCAGGATCGCGCCGGGCACGATCTCGATCCGCCGCATCGGCCCGAGGTCGCGATCCGCGAGATCGAGGAGGCGGGCGTCGTCCACCTCGGGGCCCTCCTCGGCGAGCCGGGCGAGGAGGTGGAGGATCGGCGGTGCGGTCACCACCTCGGCCCGCTCCCAGCGGGCGAGCGCCTCGGCGGGGCGCACCCACTCTCCTCCGTCGCTCTCGGGCGGGATGGGGCCGGGCTCGCCGTCTTCCGGGCGCCAGGCGGCGAGGAAGAAGCGGTTGTCGAAGCGATGGGGGCCGAGCTGGGGGGTGAGCCAGCGGCCGGCGAAGCGCAGCCGCGAGGCGTCGAGCGCGAGCCCGGCGGCGCCGAGGTGCTCCGCGAGGGGAGCCGTGCCCGGCGGCGGCGGGGCGGGCGCGGGCCGGCCGTCCGCGTGCACCGCGAGGAGCAGGCCGGTCTCCTCCCAGAGCTCGCGGAGCGCACAGGCGGCGAGTCCCGGCGGCAGGTCGGGATCGAGCGCGTCCGGGTCGGCTCCGGGCTCGTTCGGGGTGCGCTGGCCGGGGCGGATGCCCTGCGGCGCCGCGTGCACGGGGAGCGCGGCGTCGGCGCGGTCGAGGCCGCCGCCGGGGAAGGCGTGCCAGCCGCCCATGAACGGGAGGGCGCGCCCCCGCCGCAGCCAGTAGACCGCGATCGCACCCGCGGCATCACGCCGCCAGGGCACCACCGCGGCCGAGGCGCGCGGCGGGCGCGCCGGGGCCGGGAGGTCGCCGTCGGCGGCGGCCAGGAGCGTCTCGTAGAGGGAGGGCGCCTCCAACCCGTCAGTGG
>JAHDVN010000289.1 GCA_023384635.1 Thermoanaerobaculia bacterium | reverse complement strand
GCCAGTCGGCGCGGGCCGAACTGAGGATGATCGAGGCGGCGCTGGCCCGCATCGACGAGGGCGAATACGGGTTCTGCGTGAGCTGCGGGGCCGAGATCGCCGAGGAGCGGCTGGACCTGCTCGCCCAGATCGACCGGGCGGCCACCGCCGCCCGCCTGCTCGAGCGCGCCGAGGCGGCGCTCCAGGCCGGCAAGATCGACGAGGCGCGCGCCCTCGCCGCGCGCCTCGAGGCCGCCAACCCGCGTCACCAGGGGCTGGCCGATCTGAAGCGGGCGCTGGCGGACGTCGGCCAGGCCCACGAGCGCGCCCGGCGCGAGCGGCGGCTGGCCGAGCTCGGCGCGCGCCTCGAGGCCGCGCTCGCCGCCGAGCAGCTCGACGAGGCCGCCGCCCTGATCGCGGAGGCGGAGGGCGAGCTCGGCGAGGCGCCGGCGTTCGCGCCGCTGCGGGCGCGGGTGGAGGCGGCCCGCGAGGGGCGGGAGCGGGAGGGCCAGCTGCGCGAGACCGAGGTGCTGCTCGGCAAGTACATCAAGGAGCGCAAGCAGGCGCTCGCGCGGCTCGCTCTCGACTCGCTGCTCGAGCTCGCGCCGACCCACCCCAAGCGAGCCGACTACGAGACCTGGGTCGAGATGATCGGCCAGGAGGCGGCGGTCCTCGAGCAGGCCGAGCGCCTGCTCGAGGCGGGTCGCGCGGCGCTCGCGACCGGCGACCTGCGCGGCGCGCGGCGCCAGCTCGAGGCGCTCTCCCGGGTCGATCCCGGCGGCGAGTCCACCGGCCGCCTCTCGGCCGAGATCGACGAGACGGAGCGGCGCGAGCGGCGGGAGAGCGAGCTCGCGACGCTGCGCGCCCGGCTCGAGGAGGCGCTCGAGGGGCGCCGCCTCGACGAGGCGGAGCGCCAGCTCGAGCGCCTGGCCGGTCTCGGCCTGCCGCGGGTGGCGGCCGCGAGCTATCGCACCCGCCTCGACGAGGCGCGGCAGCAGCAGGCGGCCGAGGGGCGCGCCGCCGTATTCGAGCGGCGCTACCGCGAGGCGATCTCCGCCAAGGAGTGGGCGGCGGCGCGCGACGTGGCCGCCGAGTACGGCGACACGCTCCCCGCCTCCTCCCGTCCCGGCGCGATGTTCGCCGAGGTGACGCGCCTGGAGGAGATCCAGCGCCGCCAGCAGGGGGCCGAGCAGGGAGCCCGCCAGCTCGAGGAGCTCCTCGCCGCCGGCCGTGTCGCCGAGGCCGAGCTGACCCTCAAGGTACTGCTCCAGCTCGACCCGTCCCACCCGAGGCGCCTCGCCTGGGAGCGCCGGATCGCCGAGCTGCGCGCCGGTTGAGCGCGCGCCCGTCCCTCCCGCCGTGACCCCTCCGCCGACCCCGCGCGACCGCGTCCTGCGCTACGCCTTCATGAAGTTGGCGCGGGATCTCGACGCGCGCTTCGAATCGCTGCTGCTCACCGGCCGGATCTCGAAGTGGTACTCCGAGATCGGCCACGAGGGGGTGACGGTGCCGGCGGGCCTGGCGCTCGAGGCGGGCGACGTCCTCTGCTCGCTCCACCGCGACCTCGGGGCGATCCTCGCCTGCTACCTCGACCCGGCGCGCACCTTCCCCGACCTCGGCTTCGGCGAGCCGGACGGCCGCCGCCCCGACCCGGACGCCGTCCTCTACCGCCTCGCCTGCCAGCTGCTCGGCAAGGGGGAGGGCTTCTCGCAAGGGGTGGAGCGCTCGTTCCACTACGGCTGGCTCGCCCCGGAGCACGGCATCTTCCACGCCGGCATGATCAGCCACCTCGGAGCGATGATCCCGGTCGCCGCCGGCTGCGCGCTGGCCCGCCGCCTCGCGGGGACCGACCGCGTGGCGATCACCTTCATCGGCGAGGGCGGGACTTCGACCGGCGACTTCCACGAGGGCCTGAACATGGCCGCGGTCTGGAAGCTGCCGCTGGTGCTCGTGGTCGAGAACAACCGCTACGCCTTCTCCACCCCGGCCTACATGCAGTTCGCGGCCGAGCGGCTCTCCGATCGCGGCCCCGGCTACGGGGTGGCGGCGGTCAACGTGGACGGCAACGACCCGGACGCGATGGCCGCGGCCTACGCGCGCGCCTTCGCCCGCGCCCGCGAGGGCTGGGGACCGACGCTCATCGAGGCGATGATCGGCCGCATGCGCGGCCATTCGGAGGGGGACGACTCGCTCAAGGTCGTCCCCTCCGAGGAGCACCGGCGCTACGTCGCCGAGGACCCGGTGCCGGGCTACGCGCGACAGCTCGAGGCGGCCGGCCTGCTCGACGCCGAGCGCCGGGCCGGCATCGACGCGCGGATCGCCGAGCTCGTCGAACGGGCCCTCGACGGGGCGCTCGCCGCGCACGAGCCGGCGCGCGAGACGGCGTGGCGGCCGGCGCTGGCGCCGGCGCCGGAGCTGCCGCCGCCCCCGCCGCCGCCCGTGCCTTCCGGCCGGCCCGGGGACCGGACGAGCTACGTCGACGCCATCCACCAGGCGCTCGTCGAGGAGATGGAGCGCGACCCCCAGGTGATCCTGATGGGGCAGGACATCGGCCGCTTCGAGGGGGCGTTCCGCGTCACCCGGGGCCTCTGGCAGCGCTGGCCCGAGCGGGTGCTCGACACCCCGATCGCCGAGAGCGGGGCGCTCGGGATCGCCGCCGGCGCCGCTCTCCTCGGCTTCCGGCCAGTGGTCGAGATGCAGTTCGGCGACTTCATCACCTGCGGCTTCAACCAGATCGTCAACGTGCTGGCGAAGCTCTACTACCGCTGGCAGCTCCCCTGCCCGGTGGTGGTGCGCCTCCCCTCCGGCGGCGGGGTGGGCGCCGGGCCGTTCCACTCCCAGAATCCGGAGGCCTGGTTCACGCACGTGGCCGGCCTCAAGGTGGTCTGCCCGGCCACCGCCCGGGACGCCAAGGGGTTGCTCAAGGCGGCGATCCGCGACCCGAACCCGGTGATCTTCTGCGAGCACAAGTTCCTCTACCGGCGCATCCGCGACGAGCTGCCGGCGGGGGACCTCTGCGAGCCGCTGGGGGTGGCGAAGGTGCTGCGCGAGGGGAGCGACCTGACCCTCGTCGGCTACGGCGCCTCCACCTGGACCGCGGTCGCCGCCGCGGAGGAGCTCGCCAAGGAGGGGGTGCGGGCCGAGGTCGTCGACCTGCGCACCCTGGTGCCGTTCGACGAGGAGACGGTGCTCGCCTCGGTGCGCAGGACCGGGCGCGTGCTGGTGGTGCACGAGGCGCAGCAGACCGGCGGCTTCGGCGGCGAAGTGGCGGCGCGGATCGCCGACGCCGCCTTCGCCTTCCTCGACGCCCCGGTGCGCCGGGTCGCCTACCCCGACCGCCCGGTCCCCTACGCGCGGAGCCTCGAGCAGGAGCTCCTGCCGAGCGCCCACCGGGTCCTCAACGCCGCGCGCGAGCTGCTCGCCTGGTGATGGAGGCGCGAGGCCCGGTCCCCGCCGAGTCCCGCGCGCCGCAGAGCGGTCCTCCCCTCGTCGTCCGCTTCGGGTCGCTCGGCGACCTCGTGCAGCTCACCGTGCTCCTCGACGCCCTGGCGCGGCTGGCCGGCCGGCCGTGCGATCTGGTGACCGGGCAGGCCCAGGCGGCGACGCTCCTCTCCGGGCTCGACTCGGTGGGGGAGATCCGGGTCGTCGCCGGGCGGCGGCGCCCCTACCTGCTGGCGCCGGACCAGCGGCGGCTGGTCGCCTGGTTGCGCGCCCGGGGGCGATCCCTCGCCGCGCTGGTGGAGCCCGTCGCGGAAGCGCGGCCGAAGCTGCGGTGGCTTCTCGCCCGCGGTGGCGTGCCCCCTTCGGAGCTGCTCGAGGCCGAGGCCCTCGGCCGCGGCGAGCTCGAGCACACGGTGGACTTCCTCGCGCGGACGGCCGCGGCCGCGGCCGTCCGGTTCGGCGCGCCGGCGCCGCCGGTGGCCGCGCTGCCGCGCCTCGCGCTCGGCGAGGCCGAGCGGCGCGACGGCCTGGCGTGGCTCGCCGAGCGAGGGCTCGGCGGGACCGCGGTGACCCTCGCCCACCCGCTCAGCCGCCGCGTGAACCGCGGGCGGTGGCCGGTCGAGCGCTGGGTGGGACTGCTGCGGGAGGTGCTCGGAGAGCGGCCCGAGGCGCGGGTCGTGCACTCGGGGGTCGCCGCAGAGCGAGAGGAGATCGCCGCCATCGCCGCCGCCGTCGCCGACCGGCGGGTTCTCCCCGCGGCCGGCGAGCTGCCACTGCGCCGCCTCGCCGCGGTGCTCTCGCTCGCCGACGCCGCGGTCGGGATCGACAGCGGCCCGACGCACGTCGCCGCCGCGATGGGCTGCCCGCAGGTGGTGCTCTTCGGTCGCGCGGACCCGCGCCGGGTGGCGCCCCGCGGCGCCGCGCCGGTGGAGGTGGTGGCCGCCCTTCCGCCGGCGCGCTGGCCCGGCGATCCGGTGACCTGGCACCGCGTCAACCGCCTCGAGGAGATCCCCCTCGCGGGCGCGGTCGAGGCCTGGCGCCGCCTGCCGCGGCGCGGGGCGACGCCAGACCTCTGAGCGGTTCGGGCTAGCGCGGCCGGAAGGAGAAGGCCGGACGCGCCGGGCGGCGGGAGGGCCGCCCCGGGGTGCGGTGCGAGGCGACCGCGGCCCCCTGGCCGGCG
>JAHDVN010000288.1 GCA_023384635.1 Thermoanaerobaculia bacterium | reverse complement strand
GATCCTCGCCCTCGTCTCGCACCCGGCGTTCGACCCGAACCTCTTCGCGCGGCGCCTGCGCCGCGACGAGTGGCGCGGCCTGGTGGAGGACGAGCGCCACCCGCTCCAGAACCGGGCGATCCAGAGCACCTACTCCCCCGGCTCCGTCTTCAAGCCGGTCGTGGCCCTGGCGGCGCTCTCCGAGGGGGTGGTGCAGGAGGGGGAGCGGGTCTTCTGCGGCGGCGCCGCGATCTTCCACGGCCAGCGGCGGCGCTGCTGGCGGCAGGGCGGCCACGGCGCGGTCGACCTGCGCGCGGCGCTCAAGTACTCGTGCGACGTCTACTTCTACGAGATGGGCGACCGCCTCGGGGCGGCGCGGCTCGCCCGCTTCGCCCGTCTCTTCGGCCTCGGGCGGCCGACCGGCCTCGAGATCGACGGCGAGAAGGGGGGGCTGGTGCCCGACGACGAGTGGAGCCGCCGGGTGCGGGGCCACCCCTGGTACCCGGGCGAGACGATCTCGGTGGCGATCGGCCAGAGCGCCCTGCTCACCACCCCGCTCCAGGTGGCGGCGGCCTACGCCGCGCTCGCCAACGGCGGCCGCCGCGTCGTGCCCCACCTCGTCGCCGGCACCGGAGCGCCGGTGGCGGGCGAGCGGCTGCCGATCGCCGCCCGCCACCTCGCGGCGGTGCGCGAGGGGCTCTGGCAGGTGGTCAACGAGCAGGGGACGGGGGCCGCGGCCTTCGTGCCGGGGCTCGACATCGCCGGCAAGACCGGCACCGTGCAGGTGATCGCCCAGGAGACCTGGATCGACAGCGACACGCTCCCCTACGCCCAGCGCGACCACGCCTGGTTCGCCTCCTACGCCCCCGCCCACGATCCCCGGCTGGTGGTCGTGGTCTTCGTCGAGCACGGCGGCGAGGGCGCCCGCGCGGCGGCGCCGGTGGCCAAGGCCCTCCATGAGAAGCAGCGCGACACCGACCTCGGGATCGTTCACCCGTCCTGAGGGGGCCCGCTGGCGGGCCCTCGCCGACGTGCGGTGGGGGCTGCTGCTGGCGGCGCTCGCCCTCGCCGGGATCGGTCTCGCCACCGTCCACAGCGCCAGCGCCGAGCTGGCGATCGACTACCTGCCGCGCCAGGCGGCCTGGGTCGGCATCGGCCTCGCCGCCTGCGCGGCGGCCTTCGCGGTCGACCACCGCCTGCTGCTCGCCTTCGCGGTGCCGCTCTACCTCGTCTCGGTGCTGCTGCTGGCCCTGGTCCTCGTCGTGGGGCACGAAGCGGGCGGGGCGCAGGGATGGCTGCGGGTGGCGGGAGTCGGCTTCCAGCCCTCCGAGCTCGCGAAGCTGGCCACGGCGCTGCTGCTCGCCCGCATGCTCGCCCGGGTCGGGCGCGGCCACCTCACCGGGCGCGACACCGCCCGGGCCCTGGCGGTGGTGGCGCTTCCCATGCTCCTCACCGCGGTCGAGCCCGACCTGGGCGGGGCGGCGATGTTCCTGCCGGTGGTCTTCGGCATGCTGTTCGTCTGCGGGCTCCCCTGGCGTCTGGTGGCGGCGGCCGCGCTGCTCGCGCTGGTGGCGGGCGGGGTGGCCTGGGGCCTGTTCATGAAGCCGTACCAGAAGGAGCGGGTGCTGACTTTCCTCGACGCCGGCCGCGACCCGCGGGGGGCCGGCTACCAGGCGCGACAGAGCAAGATCGCCGTGGGCTCCGGCGAGCTCACCGGCAAGGGGTACATGCAGGGGAGCCAGAGCCAGCTGCGCTTCCTGCCCGCCCGCCACACCGATTTCATCCTCGCCGTCCTGGCCGAGGAGCGGGGCTTCCTCGGGGTGGCCACCGTACTCGGGCTCTACGGCGTCTTCCTCGCCACCGGGGGGGCGGTGGCGATGCGGGCGCGCGACCGGTCGGGCCTCCTGCTGGTGGCCGGACTGCTCTCGATGATCGGCTTCCACGTCGTCTACAACAGCGCCATGGTGATCGGGCTGGTGCCGATCACCGGCATCCCGCTGCCGTTCCTCTCCTACGGCGGCTCGTTCATGGTCATCTGCTTCGCCGCCACCGGCCTGAGCCTCGGGGTCGACTACCGCCGCTACGTGACCCGCTGTGGGGGGGGTGGCCCGGGTGGTGTTGGGGGGGGGGGGCGGGCGGCGCCCCCCGGGGCCCGCCGGGGACCCGCAGGCGGCCGTATGACCCACAAGATGCTCATCGAGTCGGACCCCTACCAGACCCGCATCGCGGTGCTGGAGGACGACCGCTTGACCGAGATCTTCGTCGAGCGCCATCTCCACCGGGGGGTGGTGGGGAACATCTACAAGGGGCGGGTCTCCCGGGTGTTGCCGGGGATGCAGGCGGCGTTCGTCGACATCGGCCTGGAGCGGGACGCCTTCCTCTACGTCAGCGACGTGATCGACCACCTCGGGGTGTTCGAGGAGCTGGAGGACGGGGCCCCCGAGGAGGTGGCGCCCGAGGAGCCGGCCGAGATCCCGCACTCGATCGACGAGCTGCTCAAGGCGGGGCAGGAGATCGTGGTGCAGGCGACCAAGGATCCGCTCCCGAACAAGGGGGCGCGGGTCTCCACCCAGCTCACGCTCCCCGGCCGCTACCTGGTCATGCTCCCCACGGTGCGCCACTTCGGCGTCTCGCGCCGGATCGAAGACGAGGCCGAGCGGGCCCGCCTGCGCGCCGCGCTCGAGGAGATGGCCGCGGCCAACGGCGGCAACGGCTGGATCGTCCGCACCGCCGGGGAGGGGCGCGGGCGGGAGGAGTTCGAGATCGACCGCGGCTACCTCGCCGGGCTCTGGCGGCGGATCCGGGAGCGGGCCGAGCGCGGCGCCGCGCCGACCCTGCTCCACCAGGACCTCGACCTCGCGCTGCGGGTGGTGCGGGATCTGGCGGGGGCGCACTTCAGCGTCATCTGGGTCGACGACGAGGACACCTACCAGCGGGTCGTGGAGTTCCTCGACCAGGTCCAGCCGGCGCTGGTCGGGCGGGTGAAGCTCGACCGGCAGGAGGTCGGCCTCTTCGAGCGCTTCGGCATCGAGGGGGAGATCGAGGCGGCGCTCAAGAGCAAGGTCTGGCTCAAGTCGGGCGGCTACCTCGTGATCAACCCGACCGAGGCGCTGGTGGCGATCGACGTCAACACCGGCCGCTACGTCGGACGCCACAACCTCGAGGACACGGCGCTGCGCACCAACCTCGAGGCGGTCGAGGAGGTGGTGCGGCAGATCCGCCTGCGCGACCTCGGCGGGATCATCGTCCTCGACCTCATCGACATGGTCGAGAAGGAGCACCGCGAGGAGGTCTTCGCCGCCCTGGAGCGCGAGCTGCGCAAGGACCGGGCGAAGTACAAGGTCTTGAGCATCTCCGAGTTCGGCCTGGTCGAGATCACCCGCAAGCGCAGCCGCACCAACCTCGAGCGGCTGCTCACCCAGGCCTGCCCCTACTGCGCCGGCAGCGGGCGGGTGAAGTCGGTCGCCACGGTCTGTCTCGCGCTGCGGCGCGAGGCGCTCAAGCTGCGGGGGACGCTCGTCGGCGGCGAGCTCCTGGTGCGCGTCCACCCCGAGGTCGCCCGCGCCCTGCAGAAGGAGGAGCGGGCGATCGTCGAGGAGCTCGAGCGCGCGCTCGGGGTGGCGGTGCTGGTGCAGGGCGACGCCAAGCTCCACCACGAGAGCTTCGACGTCCTCGAGGTCTGAGCCGGTGACGCCGCCGGAGCCGGCGGAAGACGCCCCCCCGGCGTTCCGCCCCGTCTCCCTGCCGGAGTGGACGGGTCTCGCCCCCGCGGCGCTCCCCGCCGAGCGGCTCGCCGCCGAGGTGGCACGGCTGGTCGATCCCGGGGCGGCGACCCGCACGCTGCACTGGGGGCGCAACTACCTCTATCTCGTCCGCCTCGAGCTCGACGGCGGCGGCGTCGAGGCGGTGGTCAAGCAGTTCCGCCACGACGGCTGGCGGCAGCGGCTCGACCGGCGGTGGAAGGGGAGCAAGGCGGCCCGCAGCTTCCACGCCGCCCGGGCGGTGGCGGCCGCCGGAGTGGCGACGCCGGAGCCGCTGGCGCTCGTCGAGTCCCGCCGGCCGGAGGGGCCGGCCTTCTACGTCTGCCGCCACGCCGGCGGTGCGTTCGAGGCGCGCTACTTCTTCCGCGCCCTCGCGGCCGGCCGCGCGGCGGAGGAGTTCCCCGCCGTCGCCCCCGCGGCCCTCGCCGACGCGGTGGCGGCGCTCGCCCGCCGCCTCCACGCCGCCGGGATCTGGCACCGGGACCTGTCGATCGGCAACCTCCTGGTGCGGCCCGGCGCCACCCCGGAGACGCCGCCCGCGCTCGAGCTGCTCGATCTGAACCGCTGCCGCGTGGGGGTGCGGATGACCCTGAGCCGCCGCACCCGCGACCTCTGTCGCCTCCCGTTCCGCGACCCCGCGCTCCAGGAGCGGCTGCTCGCCGCCTACTGGGGGCGCGAGGCGGGCGGGTTCGCCCTCCGGCGCGCGCTCTTCCGGCTCTACCAGGGCTCCTTCCTGCTGCGCCACCGCTGGAAGCCCGCCCTGCGCGAGGCAGGTCGCAGGCTGCGGGGGCTGCTCTTCGCGCGCGGGGCGCATCCCCACATCCCGCCCCCGCCGCCCGGGGCCCCGGTCGAGGACCGGATCGTCT
>JAHDVN010000287.1 GCA_023384635.1 Thermoanaerobaculia bacterium | reverse complement strand
CTCCTTACCCAGAACGTCTCTGTCTGGCCGCGGCAGGCCGCGGCCGGGGAGGGAGGGCCGACGTCAGAAGGCCAGCAGCTCGCGCACGCGGGCCACGACCTTGGCGGCGTTCGGCAGGTAGACCTCCTCGAGCGGCGGGCTGTACGGGACCGGGGTGTCGGGGCAGCAGAGCCGAGCCACCGGGGCGTCGAGGAACGGGAACGCCGCCTCCGCGATCCGCGCCGCGACCTCGCCGGCGAACGAGCCGGTCACCGGCTCCTCGGAGAGGACGAGCGCCCGCGAGGTCCGCCGCACCGAGGCGAGCACCGCTTCCTCGTCGAGCGGCTGCAGGGTGCGCAGGTCGATCACTTCCAGCTCGATCCCCTCCCCCGCCAGCGCCGCGGCCGCCTCCAGCGCGACGTGGAGCATCGCCGCCCAGGTCACGACCGTGAGATGGCGCCCGGAGCGCGCCAGGCGGGCCTCGCCGAGCCGCGCGAAGGAGCCCCCCTCGGGCAGCGTGCCGTGGACGCGGCGATAGAGGAACTTGTGCTCGAGGAAGAGCACCGGGTCGGGGTCGCGTACCGCGGCGCGCAGCAGGCCGTAGGCGTCCTCGGCCGTGGCCGGGGCGACGACCTTGAGACCCGGCACGTGGCAGAAGAACCCCTCCGGGCAGCCGCTGTGGAAGGCCGAGCCGTGCACTCCGCCGCCCGAAGGGCCGCGCAGCACGAGCGGCACCCCCTGCCCCCACCGGTAGCGACAGGTGGCGGCGAAGTTCACGATCATGTTCCAGGCGTTGGCCGCGAAGTCGACGAACTGGAACTCGACCACGGGCCGCAGCCCCATCATCGCCGCGCCGATCGCCGCACCGACGAAGCCGGACTCCGAGATCGGCGTGTCGACGACGCGGTCGGGCCCGAACCGCTCCAGCATCCCCGCCGTGACGCGGAACGCTCCGCCGTAGCGGCCGATGTCCTCGCCGAGGAGCACCACCCGCGGATCCGCCTCCAGCTCGTCCCAGAGCGCCCGGCGCACCGCCTCGAGATAGGTCGCCTCGCCGCTCATCGCCCCGCCTCCCAGACGCCGCCGAGCGCCCGCTCCGGCGCCGGGAGCGGCGAGGAGAGCGCCGCGTCGACGTCCGCGTCGAGCTCGGCCTCGATCCCGGCGGCGATCTCCCCGAGCTCCGGCTCGGTGGCCAGACCCTCCGCCAGCAGGTGGGCCCGGAAGCGCGCCAACGGATCGCGCGCCTCCCAGACCGCCCGCTCCCCGGCCGGCACGTAGCCGGCGTCGTCGTGCTCGGCGTGACCCCGCATGCGGAAGGTCTTGGCCTCCACCAGGGTCGGTCCGCCGCCGGCCCGCGCGCGCTCGACCGCCCGGCTCGCCGCCCCGTGCACGGCGAGCACGTCGTTGCCGTCCACCATCTCGGCGGGGATGCCGTAGGCCGCCGCCCGCTGGGCGAGGTCGCGGATCCGCATCTGCGCCGAGGTCGGCGTCGAGTAGGCCCAGCCGTTGTGCTCGGCGATCACCACCAGCGGCGCCTGCAATACGGCCGCGAGGTTCATCCCCTCGTGGAAGTCGCCGGTCGAGGTGCCGCCGTCGCCGATGTAGGTGAGGGCGACCGTCTCCCGCCCCTGCCGTCGCGCCGCCCAGGCGGCGCCCGCCATCACCGGGATGAGGGCGCCCAGCATCGAGATCGGGGCCACGATTCCGCGCGCGAGGTCGCCGAAGTGGAGGTTGCCGTCCCGCCCCCCGGTGGGGCTCCCGGCGCGCGCCATGTACTGCATGAAGATCTCGCGCGGCCTGACGCCGCGCACCAGCAGCGAGCCCAGGTTGCGGATCAGCGGCCCGAGCAGGTCGTCCGGGCCGAGGGCGAAGGCGGAGCCCACGGAGGTCGCCTCCTGCCCGCGGCTCGAGTAGAGCCCGCCGACGACCTTCCCTTGGCGATAGAGCCGGCTCAGCCGCTCCTCGACCCGGCGGTTCAGCTCCAGGAGCCGGTATAGCGCGACCTGCCTCTCCCGACCGAGGGCGGTTGGGGCCAGCCGGTCTCCCCGCTCGCCGCTCCCGGGGTAGAGAGGGCCGAGTGGCCGTCCCTGGTTCACCATCGTCGCGCCTCCCCTAACTGTGGATGGCGTGGCCGGTGGCGGCGTGCGCCGCCTCCATCACCGCTTCCGAGAGGGTCGGGTGGGCGTGGATCGTCCGGAAGAGCTCCTCGGTGGTCGCCTCCACCTGCAGCGCCACGCACGCCTCGGCGATGAGGTCGGTGGCGTGCGCGCCCAGGATGTGGACCCCGAGCAGCTCGTCGTACTTGCGATCGCGCACCACCTTCACGAAACCCTCCGGCTTGCCGAGGATCGCGGCCTTGCCGAGCGCCGTGAAGGCGAACTTCCCCGTCGCGACGTCGTGGCCGCGCTTGCGCGCCTCGGCCTCGGTCAGGCCGACCGAGGCGACCTCGGGCTCGCAGTAGGTGCACGACGGGGTGCGGTCGTAGTTGAGCGGGCGCGCCGGCAGGCCCGCCATCGCCTCCGCCGCCACGATCCCCTCGGCCGACGCGATGTGCGCGAGCCAGGGCGTGTTCACCGCGTCGCCGATCGCCCAGATCCCGGGGATCTGCGTGCGCATCAGCTGGTCGACCGGCACGTAGCCGCGCTCGGTCGCGAGACCGACGGTCTCGAGGCCGATCCCCTCGGTCACCGGCGCGCGGCCGACCGCGACCAGCAGCATCTCGGCCTCGATCGCGCGCTCCTTCTCGCCCTCCGCGAGGTGGCAGCGCACGCCGCCCTCGGTGCGTTCGACCGACTTCAGCGTGGTCGAGGTGAGGACCTTGATCCCCCGCTTCTTGAGCAGCCGCGCGAGCTCCTTGGAGACCTCCTCGTCCTCGATCGGGAGCACCCGCGGCAGCATCTCGACCAGCGTCACCTCGCTGCCGAAGGAGTGGAAGATCGAGGCGAACTCGGTCCCCACCGCCCCCGCGCCGAGTACCACGAGGGAGGCCGGCACGCGCTCGAGCTCGAGCAGGTGGTCGGAGGTGAGGACCCGCTCGCCGTCGCTCGGCGCGACGCCGATTTCGCGCACCACGGAGCCGGTCGCGATCAGGATGTTCCGCGTCGAGAGCCGCCGCGTCCCGCCCTCTGCGAGCGCCACCTCGATCGCGTTCGGCCCGGCGATCTTCCCGAAACCGTGGACCCCCTCGACCTTGTTCTTCTTGAACAGGAACTCGATCCCCTTGGCGTTCTTCTCCACCACCTTCCGCTTGTGGGAGTGGACCTTGAGCATGTCGAGGCGCGGGTCGGCGGTCTCGACGCCGAAGTCGCCGGCGCGGCGCACTTCGTCGAGCAGGCTGGCCGAGTGGAGGAGCGCCTTGGTCGGGATACAGCCGCGGTGGAGGCAGGTGCCGCCGAACTTCGGGTCCTTCTCGACGCACGCCACCTTCATGCCGAGCTGGCCGGCGCGGATCGCCGCGACGTAGCCGCCCGGGCCGCTGCCGAGCACCACGAGGTCGTAGTCGAACGAGCCTGCGGGCGCCGCGGGGGGGGCCGACGCGGACCCGGGGGCCGCAGCGACCGGGGCGGGCGCGGGGGCCGGTGCCTCGGCCTTCGTCGGCTCGGCCGGGACCGCCGCGGGCTGCTCGCCCGACTCCCCGATCGTCGCCACCACCGTCTGCACCGCCACCGTCGAACCCTCGCCGTACTTCACCTCCAGCAGCACACCCGACGCCGGGCTCGGGATCTCCGCGTCCACCTTGTCCGTCGAGATCTCGAACAGCGGCTGGTCCCGCTCCACCTTCTCACCCACCTTCACCAGCCACTTCGTGATCGTCCCCTCGGCGATCGACTCGCCCATCTGCGGCATCAGCACTTCCGTCGCCATCGCGCTCTCCGTCGTCCAGGTCTCGTGAAAACAAAACCACAACCGCAAAGACTTGCCGGGTAAGGGAAGAGACCCCGATTCCGCCGCCTCGCCGCCGGAACACTCGCCCCGCCGGTCTGCGGCCTTCGCCACCCGATCTCCTCCCGCCGCCCGCCGTTTCTACCAGATGCGGCGGCCCGGCGCCCGCCGCCAGACACCGCGCCCGCCCCGACACCCCCAACCCGGAAAGTCGCGGGTCCGCCCCGGCGCTCGCCTCCGCCGCCCCGGATCCTCCCTCCCCCCCACCCAGCAAGGCTCTTCCCGGCCGTGGCGATCCGGCGGGCTCGCCTCGGCCGCCACGCCTTTTCCTCTCCCTCCTTACCCAGAACGTCTCTGTCTGGCCGCGGCAGGCCGCGGCCGGGGAGGGAGAAGGAGTCAGGAGCGCGGACGGGCGGCCACGGCGCGGAAGCGGCCGGGGGCCTCCTCCACGATGCGGCCGAGGGGCAGGTCGGTGTCGTGCTCGAAGACGCAGAGCGCACCGCTCGCGGCGAGCTCGGGGATCCAATGCCGCTTGCTCGCCATGGTCTCGACCGGGTAGAGGTCGAAGCTCATGATCCAGGGGTACGGCACGTGCGCTGCCTGCGGCACGAGGTCGGCGAGAAACGCCCCGCGCGCGCCGTCGCCGCCGTCGAGCAGCACGATGCACATGTCCCGGTTATGCCCCGGCGCGCGCACCGCGCGCACTCCGGCGACCGCTTCCGCTTCGTCGTCGAAGAGCTCCACG
>JAHDVN010000286.1 GCA_023384635.1 Thermoanaerobaculia bacterium | reverse complement strand
CCGCTCCAGCCACTTCGCCTCGATCGCGCGCCGGTCGCGGCGGCGCGCCGCCCCCCCCCGCCCCGGCCCCCGGCGCCGGCGCCGCGCCCGGTGCCCGTCGCTGGCGGCCGGTCGCCGGTCGCCACGCGCCCGCCGTCCACGTCACACCCCCCCGCCGCGCCGCCGAGCGCGGCGCCCCGCGGGCCACCAGGGCCGGCGCCGCGGCCGTTGCTCCGCGCCCGCACCCCTTCCCGGGCCCAGGGATTCCGTCCGACCTCGCCGTCGTGGCCCTCCCGCTCCAGCAACAGGCCACTCGCGGCGCCCTCGGCGGCGACCAGCTCGGAGGCGAATCGCACGTAGGTCGGCGGCACGTAGTCGTGGTAGCGCAGCGGGTCGCTGAAAACCCATCCGCGGTCGGGATAGAAGACCTCGATCCAGCGGTGATACTCGCCGCCGGAGGGCTCCGCCGCCACGAACCCGGCCACTTCCCGCGCCTCGATCGAGAGGGCGCCGAGCAGCGCCACCGCGAGCCGCGCGACCCCGGTGCAGTGGGCGCTGCGGCGCAGGAGCACCGAGACGGGATCCTGCGGCCGCTCCCGGTCGAGCTCGTAGCGGATCTCGCGCGAGATCCAGCCGAGCACCCTGGAGACCGCCTCGTGGCGGGTCACCGCACCACTGGCCACCAGCGCCGCGACGCGTTCCAGCGGCCCGCGCGCGGGATTCGGCAGCGGACCGAGGAGGGCCGCGCTGCCGAGCGGCGCGAGGTTCACCTCCACCTCGACGACTCCCTCCGGAGAGACCCCGAGGCGGTAGCCCGCGTTGGCGTACGGCAGGACGGCGGCGCCCGGCGGCGGCAGCAGCGCGGCTCGCGCCACCAGCTCCCCGTCGGCGGGGTTGCCGGGCAGGGCCGCACTGGCGCGAGCGAGGGTCAGGAGCACCAGCAGGGCGCTGCCGAGAGCGGCTCTCACGTCAGGCTTCCCGGGAAGGCGTGCGCCTTCAGGAGACCGTCGAGGAGGCCGTTCACGAACCGTCCGGACTGCTCCGCTCCGTACTTCTTGGCCAGGTCCACGGCCTCGTCCACCACGACCAGCTTCGGCACCTCGACCTCGCAGAGCAGCTCGTAGATGGCGAGGCGGAGCACGTTGCGGTCGACCGGCGGCATCCGCTCGAGGCGCCAGTGCTCCGCCTGGCGGCGGATCAGGGCATCGATCTCCTCGAGATGGGCGACCGTCCCCGCCACCAGGCGCAGGGCGTGGGCGAGGGCCTCGGGTGCCTCGACGAGCCGGGACGCGGTCGTGGTCCCGGCCGCGCCGGCGGCCTCCTCCTCTCCCTGGAAGGCCTCCAGAGAGAAGCCGGCGGCGATCTCCTCCGGGGAGGCCCCGCCGAGGTCGTGCTGGTAGAGCATCTGCAGGGCCAGCTCTCTCGCCAGTCTTCTCTTGCCCACGCGCGCGTCTCGTTTCCCAGCCGGCGACCGCGGGTCAGCGACCCGGCTCGCCTCGCAGCGCCGAAGCGAGATCGGCCATCTCGAGCGCCGCCAGGGCCGCCTCGGCGCCCTTGTTGCCGGCCTTGCCGCCGCTGCGCTCCTCCGCCTGGCGAGAGTCCTCGCAGGTGAGGACCCCGAATGCCACCGGCAGGGCGAGCTCGCGAGAGACCTCCGCGACCCCGGAGGCGCAGGCTCGCGCGAGGTAGTCGAAGTGGGCGGTCTCGCCCCGGATGAGGACGCCGAGCGCGACCAGTGCGTCGAAGCGCTCCCGCGCCGCCAGGGCGCGGAGCGCGAAGGGGATCTCCCACGCTCCGGGCACCCGGACCACGGCGATCGAACTGGCGGCGACGCCGTGCCGCTCGAGCGCGTCGACCGCACCGGCGAGCAGACGTTCGGTCAGGCGGTCGTTGGTGCGGGAGACGACGAGGCCGATCCGGTACTCCCGGCCGAGCAGCTGACCACCGTACTCGCGAGGACGATCCATCCCGATCTCCTTTCCGGAGAAGACCCTAGGTGACGGCACGGCGAGTGTCAACGCGGACCACGGCGCGCGCGCTCCGCCGCCCGGCCGCTGCCGGGGCCCGCACCACTGACCGCCGCCACCGGCGTGCGCCCGCCCATCGAAGGAAGTGTTGGAGGAGAGAAGTCAGAGCTGGTCGGGACGCCGGGATTTGAACCCGGGACCCCCTGAACCCCATTCAGGTACGCTACCAGGCTGCGCCACGTCCCGGACCAGATTTCAATCTTCCAGGTAGGGCCCCGACTCCTCCTCGCGAACCATGCGTTGGAGCGCCCTCGCCTCGGCGAGGATCTCCGCGAGCGCGGCCCCGACGCGTTCTATCCGCTGGGAGCTGTCGCTGTCAAGGCGCGGGGGCGGCGGCGCTTCCGCAGCCGGCGACTCCTCCGCGAAGAGCGTCGCCGCGCCCAGGACTCCCCCGCCGGCGGCGAGCTCGGCATCGAGCCGCTTCTTCGCCCCCGCGATCGTGAAGCCCTCGTCGTAGAGGAGCCGCTTGATGCGCCGCACGATCTCCAGCTCCTCCTCGGTATAGAGGCGCTGTCCGGAGGCGCCCTCCGGCGCCTGCAGGGCCGGGAACTCGGTCTCCCAGTAGCGCAACACGTAGGGCTGGAGGTCGAGCAGACGGCAGAGGTCGCCGATCCGGTAGCCGGTCTTCTTCGCCATCGTCAGCGGATCCTAGCAGCCCCGGGCCGCGGTTGCCGCTGCCGGACGACCAGCCGTAGCGGCACGCCGGCGAGCCCGAACGCGTCCCGCATCCGGTTCTCCAGGTACCTGCGGTAGGCGTCGCCCACCGGCAGGGTCCGATTCGCGAAGAGGAGGAAGGTCGGCGGGATGCCCGCCACTTGCGTGGCGTAGAGCAGCTTCCACGGCTTGCCGGCCCGCACCGGGGGGCGATGCTGCGCAGCGATCTCCTGGAGCACGCGGTTGAGCTCGGCGGTGGGGATCTCCCGCCCGAGCGCCGCGCGGGCCCGGTCGATGGCCGGGAACAGCTTCTCGACCCCTCGCCCTTTCATCGCCGAGAGGTTGACCCGGGGCGGTCCGCCGAGGAGCTCGTCGAGGCGGGGCCAGCTCCGCTCCAACCCGTCGCGCGTCGCCGGCTCGAGCAGGTCCCACTTGTTCAGGCCGACAACGGCCGCCCGACCCAGCTCCCAGATCGCCCCCGCGATCGCCAGGTCGCCGCTCGTCACCCCGGCGGCGGCGTCGACGAGCAGCAGCGCCACCTGACAGCGCTCGATCTGGCGCCGCGCGAAGAGGACGGCGAGCTCCTCCGGCGCGCCCGTAGTGCGGGCGCGCCGGCGAATCCCTGCGGTATCGACGAACAGGTAGCGCTTCCCGTCCCGTTCCACCACGCAGTCGACGGGATCGCGGGTGGTCCCGGGCCGCGCGGAGACGAGCACCCGGTCCTCGCCGAGGATCCGGTTGACGAGCGACGACTTGCCCACGTTCGGACGCCCCACGATCGCCACCGTCGGCAGGTCCGGGGGGAGCTCGGGCTCCGGCTCCGCCTCGGGCAGCAGGGCGAGCAGCGCCTCCCGGAGGTCGGGCACTCCGAGGCCGTGCTCGGCGGAGATCAGGATCGGCTCCGCACCGAGCCGGTGGAACTCGCCGGCCCCCTCTCGCGCCCGCCGGGTATCCCCCTTGTTGACGACGAGCAGCCAGGGCCTCCCCAGCCGGCGGACCCGCTCCACGACCACCTCGTCGGCCGGGACCAGGCCCTCGTCCCCGTCGACCACCACCAGGAGGAGGTCACTCTCTTCCATCGCGAGCTCCACCTGGCGTCCGAGGCCCAGGGGGTCGTCGCCCGGTACCAGGCCACCGGTGTCGACCAGCTGGACGAAGCGGGCGGGGGCGAGCTCGGCGCGGGCGACGATCCGGTCCCGGGTGATCCCGGGTTGGTCGTGCACGATCGCACGCCGGCTTCCGAGGAGCCGGTTGAAGAGGGTGGACTTGCCGACGTTCGGACGGCCGACGACGGCGACGGTCGGGGTCGACGCCACGGTCCGGAGCTACTCGACGGTCTGCTGGAGTTGCCGGAAGAGCACGAGCCACTCGCCGCGCTCCCGGACCAGGTGATAGGCGACGCGCTGGCTCTGGTCGAGGCTCTCGGCGAGGGTGATGCCGGAGCCCCGGTCCACGACGCGCAGGTCCCACCGCTCCAGGGTGCGCACCGTCGCGTTCGTGGCGTCGTAGCGGTTGATCTCCTCGACCACCGCCTCGTCGAGGGTCGGCTCCAGCCGGCGCCCCTCGGCGCCGAGCTCGTCGAGGCGGCGCTCGAGGCCGCTGACCTCGCGCCGCGTCGCCACTCCCTCCAAGCGGCCGGCGTCCTCGGCGAGATAGGCCTCCGTCATGCGGACCAGGTAGGCGCGCACCGCCCGCTCGATCGCTTCGTCCTCGACCCGCCGCCGCTCGGCCGAGGGCACGCAGGCCGCGAGCGGGATCAGGAGGAGGAGCGCGAGCAGCTTCGGAGCTCTCATGGCCGGATCAGTCTAGCAAACGGCAGGCCGCGCGGCCGGCGCTCCGTTGACACCCCGTCGCACCCTCCCTTAGGATCCTCCCGGCTGCGAAAGTGGCGGAATTGGTAGACGCGCCAGCCTCAGGAGCTTGTGGTCGCAAGGCCGTGGGGGTTCGAGTCCCCCC